>NZWA01000080.1 GCA_002697505.1 Flavobacteriales bacterium
CAATATTAGTTTGAACTCTAGGCGCGTCTTTGTATGATGTTAAATATACTTTTAAACCATTATCAAGTGTATATACTCGAGCCTTTAGCGGATCATTATCCACAGTTTCATATTTGTTTTCAATTTTCTCCATTTGTTTTCTTGCATTAATTGTAAAGTAGATAACTGCCGATATAACCAGCAAAAATGTAATAATTTGTTTTAAATTCATATTTTAATTTGTTAGTAATCAGGATCTAAACCTAAATTTAATCTTAATTCATTTAATAAAGGATTAGATTCTATCATTTTGTTAAACTTATCAGTATTTGTATATGGTATTTTTTCTTTATTTTCTTCTTTAATCATCTCAATATTTAGATTTATATTGGTATTGCTAAGTTTTTCTTTCAAATAATTTAAAATTGTATACTTCTCATCCTCAATCAATTCAATATGAGACAAATTATTTACAAAAATATTTATCTCATTATCATTTTTAATCATTGGATTGTTAGAGGATAATATTATAGCAATATTGTTTTTTTGTTTTGATTTAAAATCATCAATTATAGATGTCCAACATTTTTGCAAATCTAAAGCATCAAAACGAATATTAGTGTTGTTTTTTATAACATTTATATCAATATCGTCTTTTTTATTTAATTTATCTAGCTGCTCAGAAATTGAAAATGTTTTTGATTGTAATTTATCTATTTTAATAACTTCATTATTTGAAACTGTTTTTAACTTTTTTTCTTCTAAATTGTTGAGATACATCTTTTGTTCTGCTAACTTTTCGGTATCAATTTCTTTTTTCTGGGAGTTTAAAACAGCTGTTTCATTACCACCATCTTCTTTTTGATTCGTAGCATTAGATTGATTGTTTATTGATTGTTTTTGAGTAACTGTTTTTTTATGATTAGGAATATCTTTTTCTAAAAAATCATTTTTTTTTTCTATGTCATTAATAGAGTGAATTTTCAATAAAACGAATTCAATTAATAGTCTTTTATTTTGAACTGAATTATATTTAGTTTCACCGTCATTACAAATATCAAGAGCTTTTATCAAAGATTCCGGAGAAAATCTAGCAGATTTTTCTTTATATTTTTTCTTGATTTCTGATCCTTTTTCAATTAAAAAAATTGTGTCATTATTTTTAGATACTAATAAATCTCTAAAATGACTTGAAAAACCTTGTAAAAAATATTCTCCATCAAATCCATTTTCAAATATTTCATTTAGTATTAACAAATTACTTGAAAGATCATTAATTTCTATATTATCAGTAATCTTAAAATAATACTCATAATCAAGTAAATTTAAATGTTTAACTACCGAGCTATATGTTATCTCATTTTGAGAATAACTTATTAACATATCAAATAAAGAAAGTGCATCTCTTAATGACCCATCAGATTTATTAGCAATTAAATTTAAAGCCTCTTTTTCAAAAATTATATTTTCTTGATTTGCAATATATTCTAAATGATTTGATATATCATCAATATTAATCCTTCTAAAGTCAAAAATTTGACATCTAGACAATATAGTTGGAATTATTTTATTTTTTTCAGTTGTGGCTAAAATAAACTTAGCATGTGGAGGAGGCTCTTCTAGTGTTTTTAAAAATGCATTAAATGCCTGAGTTGACAGCATATGTGCTTCATCAATGATATAAACCTTGTATTTTCCAGATTGTGGCGGTATTCTTACTTGCTCTGTTAAGTTTCTGATATCCTCAACAGAGTTGTTTGAAGCTGCATCTAGCTCAAAGATATTAAAAGAGAAATCATTTATTTCATTTTCAGAATAGTTATTTATTTCCTTAGCAAAAATTCTTGCACATGAGGTTTTTCCAACGCCTCTAGGTCCACAAAATAAAAATGATTGAGCTACCTGATTATTGTTAATGGCATTTTGCAATGTTGAAGTAATAATAGATTGACCAATAACATCTTCCAGCTTGTTAGGTCTATATTTTCTTGCTGAGACAACAAATTCTGACATTGCTACGTTTTATTTTAGATGAAGCAAATCTAACATTTTATATAATAAATCAAATATATTATACATAAAAATAAAACGATAAATAAATACTACATATTCGAATGTTTTTATTAAGTTTGCGTCCCAAAATTAAAAATAGAAAATATGAATACTTATGAAACTGTTTTCATTATGAATCCCGTTCTATCTGAAAAACAGATAGAGGAAACAGCAAAGAAGATTACTGATTTTCTTGAAAAAAAGAAAAGTTCAATAAAATATCAAGAAAATTGGGGCTTAAAAAAACTTAAATACCCTATTCAAAACAAAAAAACAGGGTTTTATTATTTACTGGAGTTTCAAGCAAATGGGAAAATAATCAATGAATTTGAAGTAGAATTAAAAAGAGATGAGCGTATACTTAGATGGCAAACAGTAAAGCTTGATAAATATGCTTTGGAATATGCTGCAACAAGAAGAACAAAATTAAATAATAACAAAGAATCCTAATAATATGGCTAAAAATGATATAACATATTTATCACCAGTAGATGTTGAACTACAACAAAAAAACAAATACTGTAGATTTAAAAAAATGGGTATTAAGTATATAGACTATAAAGATGCAGACTTTTTGATGAGATTTTTAAATGAACAAGGTAAAATTCTTCCTCGAAGAATAACAGGTAATTCATTAAAATTTCAAAGAAAATTAGCTGTAGCAGTAAAAAGAGCTAGACAAATTGCATTACTGCCTTATATTGGTGATAATTTAAAATAAATTATTATGAAGATTATTTTAAAAAAGGATGTAGAAAAACTAGGTTTCAAAAATGAAATTGTCTCTGTCAAAGATGGATATGCAAGAAATTTTTTAATTCCTAAAGGATTAGCAATACTTGCTACTGAATCAGCTAGAAAAATATTAGCAGAAAATTTACGTCAACAAACCAAAAAAGAAGATGCTGAAGTTGAAGCTGCAAACAAACTAGCAGAGGAAATCAAAAATTCTGAAGTCACAATAAAAGTAAAAGTTGCTGAGGATAAAGTTAAGCTTTTTGGATCAGTCAAAGTATCTCAATTAACCGATGCTTTGTCTTCTTTAGGACATAATGTAGATTCTAAATTTATCAAGCTAACATCCATTAAGGAAGTTGGTGATTATACTGCTGACATTAGATTGCATAGAAACGTAAGTATTACTTTGCCTTTCAAAGTAATTGCTGAATAAAATATTTTAATTAATAATTAATTTTATTAATTAAATTTCTTTTGAGAAGAGGTTAAATTCATTGGTTTTTATTTAAAATATTAGATATTTATTATCGTATGAACTTATATTTAGACTATTTAAATGAAATAAAAGAAAGACAAAAGATAGGTTTACACCCTAAACCTATTGAAAATTCCAACCTATTAGATATTATTATTAATAATATAAAAGATGATGATAGCACACATCGTAAAGATAGTTTGAATTTTTTCATATACAATGTATTGCCAGGAACAACTTCAGCTGCAAATGCTAAATCTAGGTTTTTAAAAAACATTATTTTAAAAAAAGAAAAAATCAAAGAAATTTCAATTGATTTTGCCTTTGAATTGCTATCTCACATGAAAGGTGGCCCCTCAATTAAAGTATTATTGGATCTTGCATTTGGCAATGATAACAAAATTGCCCAAAAATCTGCTGATGTTTTAAAAACACAAGTTTTTTTATATGAAAATGATACCAACAGATTAAAACTTGAATATGAGAAAAATAATTTAATTGCAAAAGATATAATTACAAGTTATTTAAAGGCAGAATTTTTTACAAAACTACCTGAAGTTGAAGAAGAAATTGACGTTGTTACATATGTTGCTAGTACAGGTGATATTTCTACAGATTTACTCTCACCTGGAAGTGATGCTCACTCAAGATCAGACAGGGAGCTTCATGGGCAAAGTATTTTTGAGCATAATAGAGAAAAACAAAAAGAATTATTGGATTTACAAAAAAAATATCCTGAAAAACGTATTATGTTAATTGCTGATAAGGGAACAATGGGTGTTGGATCTTCAAGGATGTCAGGTGTTAACAATGTTGCTCTCTGGATTGGAAAACAAGCCAGTAAATATATTCCATTTGTAAATATTGCTCCTATAGTTGCAGGCTCAAACGGTATATCACCTATCTTTTTAACTACTGTTGATGTAACAGGAGGAATTGGAATAGATTTAAAAAATTGGACTAAAAAGAAAAACGCATCTGGAAATATAATTTTAGATAAAAATAATGAGCATATATTGGAGAATATTTATTCTGTTAAAACAGGAACTATTTTTACAATAAATACTAAAGATAAAAAACTTTACAAAGATAAAAAAGAAGTATGTGATTTATCTAGTTCTTTCACTCCTCAAAAAATGGAATTTATGAAAGCAGGCGGATCATATGCAGTTGTTTTTGGTAAAAAATTACAATCCTTTGCAGCCAAAACACTTAATATAAAAGCACCTCCAATATTTGCGGAATCTAAAGAAGTATCAAACAATGGAATAGGACTTACTGCGGTGGAAAAAATATTTAATGCAAATGCTGTAATAATAAACAACAAAAATCTTCATGCAGGATCTGATATTAGGGTAAAGGTAAATATAGTTGGATCTCAAGATACTACTGGACTTATGACATGTCAAGAGTTAGAATCTATGGCGGCAACAAGTATTTCTCCAATTATTGATGGTGCTTATCAGTCAGGCTGTCACACAGCTTCAGTCTGGGATTTAAAGGCTCAAAAAAACATACCTAAGTTAATGAAATTTATGAGTGATTTTGGACTAATTACAGCTCGTGATCCTAATGAAAAATATCATGCTATGACAGATGTTATTCATAAAGTTTTAAATGATATTACAGTTGATGATTGGTCAATAATTATTGGAGGAGACTCACATACAAGAATGTCAAAAGGGGTTGCATTTGGAGCTGATTCNGGAACAGTTGCTCTAGCACTAGCNACAGGAGAAGTNTCTATGCCNATTCCAGAATCTGTAAAAGTTACTTTCAAAGGNAAAATGAGAGAACATACNGATTTTAGAGATGTTGTACATGCAACTCAATCACAAATGTTAAAATACTATGGAGGNGAAAATATTTTTCAAGGAAGGATTATTGAGGTNCATATTGGAACATTNCCNTCAGATCAAGCATTTACATTTACAGACTGGACAGCAGAAATGAAGGCAAAGGCATCAATATGTATTTCAGAAGATAAAACTTTNATTGAATCGTTAGAAATCGCAAAAAAAAGAATTCAAGTGATGCTTAAAAAAGGAATGGATAATGATAAAAAAGTTTTACATTATTTAATTCAAAAAGCTAATAAACGAATAAATNAAATTAAATCAGGTNAAAANCCCGCATTAAGNCCTGACNTTAACGCAAAATATTATGCAGANTTTGAGGTGGATTTAGATATTATATCTCAACCTATGATAGCCGACCCAGATGTNAATAATGAAGATATTTCAAAAAGATATACACATGATACTATAAGNCCNTTATCTTTTTANAATGGGCAAAAAAAAGTAGATTTGGGTTTCGTTGGTTCATGCATGGTACATAAAGGAGATNTAAAGATAGTATCCCAAATGCTGAAAAACATTGAAAAATCNAATAAAGNAATTAANTTCAAANCNCCACTAGTTGTTACAGCTCCAACATACAATATAATNGATGANTTAAANGATGAAGGNGATTGGGAGATTCTACAAAAATATTCTGGATTTGAGTTTAATGATGAAAAACCNAAAAANAAGGCNCGAACTGAATATGAAAATATGATGTATNTAGAAAGACCNGGATGTAATTTATGTATGGGTAATCAAGAAAAAGCAGAAAAGGGTGATACTGTAATGGCTACATCAACTCGTTTATTTAAAGGACGNGTTGTAGCTGATTCNGNNAGNAAGAAAGGCGAATCATTGCTTGCATCAACNCCTGTTGTTGTTTTATCTGCTATTTTAGGAAGGACACCAACAATAGAAGAATATGAAAAGGCTGTTCAAGGAATTAATTTAACCAAATTTGCTCCTCCTAAAAATCAACTTTGTTCATAATTGTTTTTTAAATTGTAATNNGGTATNTCTTTTAGAAAATTAATTTTTCTTTTTTGGTAATCNACTTTACAACAAAAATGTTGGATACCATTGGTAACAACTAAAAAATTTGCTTNTANATCAAAGTTATATCTNGAAATTTGATTAAANGNTTCTTGTGTAATTTTAATTTTTGGCGACTTACATTCAACAANAANATTTATAGATAAATTAGTATTGTATATAACTATATCTGCACGATGTTTTAAACTATTATAATTAATGCTATGTTCTATCTTNATTAAACCAAGTGGATANTTTTTNTCTTTNTTTAAATAATNAATAAAACTTTGTCTGACCCATTCTTCNTCNGTTAATAAAANATATTTNTTTCTTACACAGTCAAAAATTTGGATTCTATTTGCAAGTCTCTTAATTTTGGGGNTGNATNNAGGTAAATTTAATTTTATCAATTCCATCAAAAANTTATGAANTATAAAGATATANTTTTATCAATCAAGAAAAAGGANTTTTTACCTATTTATTTNCTTTCAGGTGATGAAAAATATTATATTGATGAATTAATTGATTTTTTTATAAAAANTGTACTTGAAGAGGAAGAAAAGATTTTCAATCAAGTTGTACTTTATGGAAAAGATACTGATNTTGATCAAATTATATCTGAATCAAAACAATTTCCAATTGGAGCAAAGAATAGATTAGTTGTTGTGAAAGAAGGTCAAAACTTAAAAAATATTGATAAACTTGAAAACTATATTAANNATCCCCAAANNAGTACAGTATTAGTAATTNGNTATTTCAATAAAACTCTNGATAAAAGAAAAAAATTTGGAAAAAACTTATACAAACAAGGTTTTGTTTTTGAAAGCAAAAAACTATATGANAACCAAATACCTANCTGGATTGAAGCATANTTAAATAANAAAAAGATTACGATCGATACCAAAGCAACTATTTTNTTGTCAGAGTTTCTNGGAAATAATTTATCTAAAATTAAAAATGAAATAGAAAAACTTCTGATNATAACTAAAGAAAATCATATTNCACCACAATTAATTGAAAAACATATTGGAATTAACAATGATTATAATTTATTTGAATTACAAAATGCGCTNGGTGAAAAAAATTATAAAAANGTTAGTTTNATAATTAGTCACTTTATTTCAAATGAAAAAAAATATAATATTGTTTCTATCATAAGTAATTTATTTTATTTTTTTCAAAAANTTTTTCTNCTAAAATCTTTAAAAAGAAACGAAAATGCNTCCACTGTATTAAAAATACATCCTTTTTTTCTTAAACAATACCAAAAGGCTGCATTTAATTATNCAAACAANCANCNCTTTCATATATTTGAACTCNTAAAAAATTACGACCTTAAGTCAAAAGGAGTTAAAAATAAAGTTAAAAACAAAGAATTAATAAAAGAACTTATGCTAAAAATAATATTAAAATAATGAATAGAATAATTTTTATTTGCATATCATATTTGTTTTGCATTGGTTTTTTAAATGCTCAAAACAACTCAACAAGAACTACATTAAGAGGTTTTGTTTTTGAAAAAAATACAAGCGAGCCTATTATGTTTGCTAATGTTATTTTACAAGGTATTGATAATAAAAATATATTAAAAGGTGCTGCTACAGATGTGAATGGTTTATACAATATAACATCATTGGAATCAGGAAATTATAAATTAATTGTTACATATATTGGTTATGACACAACTGAACTTAATATATTCATTAAAGCTGGAGAGGTCAAAACAAAAAATATTGAGATTACTGAATCAAGTGTAAAACTCAATGAAGTTAAGATATCAGGTGAGAGAATTGAAATGAAAACAGAAGTTAAAGCTGCTTCAATAAAAATCACAAGTCAAGACTTGAAAATTATTCCTTCAATTGGAGGCGAACCTGATTTAGCACAATATATGCAAATAATTCCTGGGGTTGTTTTTACAGGAGATCAAGGAGGTCAATTATATATTCGTGGTGGGTCCCCAATCCAAAATAAAGTTCTACTAGATGGTATGACTATTTATAGTCCTTTTCACTCAATTGGATTATTTTCTGTTTTTGATAGTGATATAATCAGAACAACTGATGTTTATACTGGTGGATTTGGTGCTGAATACGGAGGAAGAGTTTCATCTATTATGGATATCAAGACTATTGATGGTGGAAAAAAGTTAACTGGAAAATTATCCTCTAATACGTTTGGTTCGAAAGTGTTAGTTAAAGGACCTATTTCCAAAAATAAAAAATCATCTTTTATTTTATCTGCAAAAACATCCTACTTAGACAAAACATCAGAAATATTCTATAAAGAACCAATATTATTTTTTGACGATAAAGGACTTCCATACTCTTTCACCGATATATATTCAAAAATATCATTTCAAGGAAATAATGGAAGCAAATTAAGTGTCTTTGGTTTTAATTTTACTGACAAAGTTAATTATGAAAATGTTTCAAAACTAAATTGGAAATCAAATGGTGTTGGATCTCAGTTTACTCTTTTACCAAATGGATCTCCAATATTGATTGAAGGAAATATTGCATATTCAAATTATTTAATTGAATTAAATGAAATTGCTTATCCCATAAGATCTAGTAGCATTAGTGGCTTTGATATGGGGCTAGACTTTACATCTTTTCCCAATCAAGGAAAATTAAAATATGGTTTTGACATTCATGGTTTTTCAACTGACTTTACGACATACAATTCAATAAATCAACGAGTTGATCAAGATGAAAATACAACAGAATTTTCTTCGTATTTCAATTATCAATTTAAAAGTATAAGATGGATTGTTGAACCTGGACTAAGATTACAATATTATGGGAAACTTGGAACATCTTTAGAGCCTAGAATTGGTATAAAATACATTACATCTGAGAATTTAAGATTAAAATTAGCTGCTGGAAATTACTCTCAAAATATCCTAAGCACTTCATCAGATCGAGATATTGTTTCCTTGTTTAACGGAACAATATCATCTCCAGAAGATATAAAAGATAATGATGGGTCAGACCTGAAACAGAAATTTCAAAAATCCCAACATTTAATTCTTGGAATTGAATTTGATCTTAATGAGAACATAGATTTACAAATAGAAGGATATATAAAAGATTTTAGCCAGCTAACAAATATTAATAGAAATAGAATCGATGAAAGTGATCCTGAATTTATAATTGAAAGTGGCATTGCAAAAGGAATTGATTTATTGTTTAAATATAAAAAGGATAATATTTATTTATGGACAGTATACTCTTACGGATCCATTACAAGAAAATTTAATGAACTTATATATAATCCAAACTTTGACAGGAGACACAATATTAATTTTGTAGCTTCATACAACTATGGAAAAAATAAAACTTGGAAAACTGACCTGCGTTGGAATTTAGGATCAGGATTTCCATTTACACAAACACAAGGTTTTTACGAACAAATTTCATTTTCTGATGGAATAAATACTAATTATAATTCTGAAAATGGAAATTTGGGAATAATTTACAGTGATTTAAATGAAGGAAGATTACCTTACTACCATAGACTTGATTTATCTACCTCAAAAAAAATAAAGTTTAATGAGAAATCTTCACTTGAAATTTCAGGATCAATCACCAATATATACAATCGAGAAAATATTTTTTATTTTAACAGAATAAAAAATGAACGAATTAATCAATTACCGTTTATGCCAAGTGTAGGAGTAAACTTTTTGTTCTAATAATTATTTTTTGAATAGAAATAGGATTATTAGTTTGAAATATTAATTTTGCAATCACATGGTAATTGAGAATTGAAAAAAAAATTAACCAAATATATATTTGTAACCGGAGGAGTTACCTCATCGTTAGGAAAAGGAATTATATCGGCTTCTCTTGCAAGGCTATTGAAATCAAGAGGATTTCAAGTTACAATACAAAAACTTGACCCTTATATAAATGTTGACCCTGGAACAATGAACCCATACGAACATGGAGAATGCTTTGTGACAGATGATGGTGCCGAAACTGACTTAGACTTGGGTCACTATGAAAGATTTTTAAATCAAAGTACATCTCAAGCGAATAATGTCACAACTGGAAAAATATATCAAACAGTAATAAATAAGGAAAGAAAAGGTGATTACCTTGGCAAAACAGTTCAAATTATTCCTCATATTACAGATGAAATCAAAAGACGAATTCAATTGCTTGAAAAAAAAGAAAATTATGATTTTATTATTACAGAAATTGGAGGTACAGTAGGAGACATTGAAGCACTTCCATATATTGAAGCTGTTAGGCAATTAAGATGGGAGCTGGAAAATAATGCTTTATTTATTCATCTAACATTGATACCCTATTTATCTGCCGCAGGTGAATTAAAAACTAAACCTACACAACATTCGGTAAAAACTTTATTAGAGTCTGGAATTCAACCTGATATTCTTGTTTGCAGAACCGAACATAATCTTAACAAAAAGATTAAGTCAAAAATTGCAAGTTTTTGTAATGTAGATATTGATGCGGTTATTGAATCAAGAGATGCCTCAACAATTTATGAAGTTCCAATATTGATGAAAAAACAAAAATTAGATTCAGTAATTCTAAAAAAACTGGCTTTAAAATCTAAGAAGAAGATTGATTTAAATAATTGGACAGAATTTTTATCAGCTCTAAAAAACCCTAAAGATGAAGTTAGAATAGGAGTTATTGGTAAATATGTTGAGCTTCAGGACGCATATAAATCTATTTCTGAAGCAATCATTCACGCTGGAGCATATAATTCATGTAAGGTAGAGGTAGAATGGATACACTCAGAAAAAATAAATAACTCTACTGTTAAAGAAAAATTAAAAAATTTATCTGGGATTTTAGTAGCTCCTGGATTTGGTGATAGAGGTATGGAGGGTAAAATTGCCTCAATTAAATATGTTCGTGAAAATAACATTCCGTTTTTTGGAATCTGTTTAGGAATGCAGTCAGCTGTAATTGAATACTCTAGAAATGTACTAAAATTGAAAAATGCTAACTCAACTGAAATGAATATAAATACCAAATATCCTGTTATAGACTTAATGAAAAGTCAAAAAAATTTAAATAAAAAAGGAGGTACTATGCGTCTTGGAGCTTATAAATGTAAATTAGTTAATAAATCAATAGCTAAAACAGCCTATAAGAAAAATAATATTTCCGAAAGACATAGACATCGTTTTGAGTTAAATAATAAATACAAAACTAAACTAGAAAAGGCAGGTATGCTTGCATCTGGTATTAATGAAAAAAATAATTTAGTAGAAATTATTGAAATTCCAAACCATAGATGGTTTCTTGGTGTACAATTTCACCCTGAATATAAAAGTAC
>NZWA01000081.1 GCA_002697505.1 Flavobacteriales bacterium
ATTTTCAGACAATAATCTAGATATTATTTGTTCCGTTTTGATTTTCATTTAATAGCAAATATCTTTAATTTTGCATATATTATGGATGGTTTTTCAAAAATAACAAAACTTAAAAAAGAGGACTTTTATTATTCAAAGGAAGGTTATATAATATTTACCGAAAAGTATCATTTAAAAAGAGGCTATTGTTGTGATAGTAATTGTAAACACTGTCCATACAAAAAGAAAAATAAAAAAAATGAAAAATTTTAGAGAAGCAATATTAGAAGGTATACCTAAAACATTACCTAAACAAAAAATTAGAAGTTTAAATATTAGTCATGCACCTAATAGAAAAAATATTTTAAATAATGAAGAAAAAAAGCTTGCAATTAGAAATGCTTTAAGATACTTTACTAAACATATGCACAATGAACTTGCAAAAGAATTTTTAGAAGAACTAAATGAATATGGAAGGATCTATATGTACCGATTTATGCCTGAATATGATTTGAAAGCAAGAAATATTAATGATTTTCCCCATAATTCTAAACAAGCAGCCGCAATACAATTGATGATTTTAAACAACTTAGATCATGCAATAGCACAACATCCAGAGGAACTTATAACATATGGAGGAAACGGTGCTGTTTTTCAAAATTGGGCACAGTATCTTTTGTGCATGCAATATCTGGCAAATATGACTGATAAACAAACACTAGTTATTTATTCAGGACATCCTATGGGCTTATTTCCTTCTAATGAAAATGCACCAAGAGTTGTAGTGACAAATGGAATGATGATTTCTAACTATTCTAAGCAAGATGATTGGGAAAAATACAATGCTTTAGGGGTGACTCAGTTTGGACAAATGACTGCAGGCTCATTTATGTACATAGGACCACAAGGAATTGTTCACGGAACTAACATTACATTATTAAATGCTGCAAGAAAAGTTGATTCAAAAGCTATTGACTTATCCGGAAAAATATTTGTTACATCAGGTTTAGGTGGAATGTCAGGTGCACAGCCAAAAGCAGCTGTAATAGCGAAAGGAATATGTATTGTTGCTGAAATAAATAAGTTTGCATTACATAAAAGATATGAACAAGGATGGGTAGATGAGATTTATTATGATTTAGATAAAATTATAGATAGAGCTATAGAGGCAAAAACTAATGTTGAGGCAGTTTCTCTAGCCTACTGTGGTAATATTGTTGACTTATGGGAAAAACTAGTTGATAGAAATATTAAAATTGACATTGGATCAGACCAAACATCTCTTCATAATCCATATTCAGGTGGCTATTATCCTGTTGGATTAACGTTTGAAGAATCAAATATTATGATGTCAAGTAATCCAGATGAATTCAAAAAATATGTTAAAATTAGCTTAAATCGACATACAGATGCAATTAATATATTATGTCAAGAAGGAATGTATTTTTTTGACTATGGAAATGCATTTTTATTAGAATCAATGAGAGCTGATTCAGATATTCTTGATATTAATAATAAATTTAAATATCCATCATACGTACAAGATATAATGGGACCAATGTGTTTTGATTACGGTTTTGGACCATTTAGATGGATATGTGCATCAAATTCAAAAGAAGATTTGTTAAAAACTGATAAACTTGCTTCACAAGTTCTTGAAAGTATCATGGAAAATTCCCCTGATGACATTAAACTTCAAATGAATGATAATATTAATTGGATTAATGATGCTGATAAAAATAATTTAGTTGTTGGTTCACAAGCTAGAATACTATATGCTGATTCTACTGGTAGAATTGAAATTGCAAAGGCTTTCAATAACGCAATTGCAAGTGGAGAAATTAGTGCGCCAATTATANTNGGAAGAGATCATCATGATGTTTCTGGTACTGANTCACCATANCGAGAAACATCAAATATNTACGATGGNTCAAAATTTACAGCTGATATGGCAATTCATAATGTAATTGGTGATAGTTTTAGAGGNGCNACATGGGTTTCAATNCATAATGGNGGTGGTGTTGGATGGGGNGAAGTAATAAANGGTGGATTTGGAATGATGATTGATGGAAGTAAAGATTCTGATAAAAAAATTGAATCAATGTTACATTGGGATGTTAATAATGGTATTGCTAGAAGAAGCTGGGCAAGAAATNAAGAAGCTAATATNGCAATTAAAAGAGCAATGAAAAAAAATACTAANTTAAAAGTAACATTACCAAATATTTGTGACGATGANATAATNAATAANTTAAATTTTAAATAAAATGAAATATATATTTCNAATTNTTACACTATTTNTAGCAGCATGTAATTTNTCTTCAANTAAGCAGGATATTAAGGNTAATATNTTAAAAGNAAATAATGATACTCTAGNNTATCCAAAAGAAGTNAATCTTCAAAATATTAAACANTTAACTTTTGGTGGAGACAATGCTGAAGCTTACTTTTCTTTTGATGATTCAANGTTAGTTTTTCAATCTAATTATAANGATTGGGATGTNGAATGTGATCAAATATTTTANACAAATATTAAGAATTCAAATATGAAAGTGAAAATGCCTANCAAAATTAGTACCGGACTAGGAAGAACAACTTGCGCATACTTTATGCCTGGAGATACNACTATNATTTANGCTTCTACACACTTACAAAANGCAGAGTTGCCCTCANGTNCCAAAAAGTTCTGATGGANNGTATGTTTGGCCAATATATGATTCATATGACATATTTGTNTCGGATTTNNATGGNAAAATTGTNAAACAACTAACTAANAANAANGGATATGATGCAGAAGCAACTGTCTCTCCTAAAGGAGATAAAATTGTATTTACTTCTGATAGATCTGGTGANCTTGAACTATATACNATGAATATTGATGGAAGTAACATTCAACAGGTAACATTTGNGCTTGGNTATGATGGNGGTGCATTTTTTTCTCCTAATGGAAAGAAATTGGTNTTCAGATCTTCNAGACCANTTGNNGATAAAGAANTTGAAGAATATAAAAATTTATTAAGTCANGGTNTAGTTAAACCTACAGAAATGGAAATATACACTTGTAATGTAGATGGAAGTGANTTAAAACAAATAACAAANNTAGGTAAAGCTAACTGGGCACCATTTTTTCATCCNTCTGGAGAGAAAATTATNTTTTCATCAAATCATAANTCNACNAGNGGNTTTCCATTTAATTTATTTATGATNAANATAGATGGAAGTGAATTAAANCANATTACNTATGATGAAACATTTGATGCATTTCCAATGTTNTCTTACAGNGGNGATAAAATAGTATTTTCTTCTAACAGAAATAATGGNGGTACNAGAGCAACAAATTTATTTATAGCNGATTGGATTGAATAATTATTCAANAATCATTTTTTTCTCNACATCACCGTTATCAAAAATATAGAATTGNTACTTNCCATTTTCAAGATCAACTTCCCTNCCTAAAACATCAACNANTTTAATAAGNTTTCTTGANNTTACTNGATNATTATTGTCTATNACACTTGTTGATTGTGTTGAACTNATTTGAAATTTATCAAANCCTGCNTCAACTAAATGGCCACCTTGAGAATCCCAATCNGCAGTTTCTATGATTAATTTCATAGTTGATGTTACAGGTAAANATTGAGANATGTTAAAACTTCTAAAATTCCATTGTCCCATATCATTTGAACTTGCAGTCATTACTTCTAATGTTACNGTTGAATTTCCATTTGAAATCATAACTTTNAGAGANTCATTTGGNGNNCTTCCTCCTCCCCANCNACCACCACCATTACTNAACCANGAATAATACTCNAGATAATGATTTTGGTTATTTNGNAAACTAAATNNTGGAGACTCTAAAATTGTATTGTAATCATCAACATCATTACCACCAGCNGATCCTGCTGATGCTAGTCCAGTTACATAAGAATANTCAAAACAGTCAGTATTAACATCATTACCAGGNTTAAAATTCANACCTTGATAATCAGTAGCTTCTGANAGNCCTCTCTCCCATCTNCCTGGATCTGAAGGNGTAATCCCTCCACTTACAGTCCACCCAAAATCAAATGTAAAATCATCATAATACCCTTNATCAAGNATAACANNAACATTNGAAGATGAANTTATATATTCATTATCACAAGATGTTATGTAACCCCATTTACCAGCNATTATTTCATAGTANCCTTCATACATNCNATTAATACTAAANTTNCCATTAACATCAGTTGTNNTGGTAAATGAAAAATCATTNTTGTAGATAATAACATCNGAGTTAGCAANNCCATTTGATGAAATATCAACTACCATACCAGNAATNTTGAATGCAACTAATGGTTGNANAGACATATTTACAGTNGTTAATACACCATTAGAAAGTGTTGCAGAAACTGTATCAGAAAGATANCCAGCTTTAGAAAAAACTACATCATAAGTNCCNGAANTAGGTGTTCCACTAAAATAANCTCCAGTTAAATTNGATGATGTCANATTTNNNACACTTGTATTTAAAATTTCNACANTAGCAGCATTTAAATTTNNTCCTGATTGNGCATCAGTAATATTCCCNTTTAAATAGCATGCTTGTTGAAAATCNCTTCTATACACCAATAATCTACCATTTTGATTACTNCTACTATTNATATCAGAAGATATAATNTTNCCTGATGGTAAAAAAGGATANGTCCCCCAACANCCATCAAANCCAGCACCACTNCCAGANTATGAATCATAANATGCAACTTGTATCATATTATTTGGATANGTNATATCATGAACTGTAGTACCATCNCTATACCAAGATGTAACTAAAAAATTACCNTCNACATGAGTATTATGAGGTGCAGAATTTGTNCCAGGGTTAGATTGAATTCTATCTACTTCTTGAATATTACTNGTATTAGAAATATCATATGCACCAATGTAAGCTCCATTAACTTCATCTGTTGTAAAGACATATTGACCATTATCTGAAATCCAAGCATTATGNGTAAAATTACTTGGTGTAGGACAGTGACCTAATGTCTGCGGATTAGATTTGTTACTTACNTCAACNACATANAGTTCTCCTTCNTANATACATCCNNCATACATAGTATCNCCNCGAGCCATGCCATCATGNATATAATAATCATTCCATTCNCCAACATAGTGTGGTGATATAGGNTCAGCATCAACATCTAAAAAAATTGCACCGTCAGTTGGATTACTTCCAGTATTTGATGATGCACCAAATATATAAGCAATACCATTTTCATCAATGTAAATATTATGNGCNGCAGTAAATTCTACTGANNTACCATTTANAGGATTTACAAAATTAGTGACATGCCAGTATGTATTACCNGACATATCAGAAAGATCAACAATTAATAANCCTGCATCTGCCTCAGTTGTTACATACGCATAATGCTCCCATGTTTTAATATCCCTCCATGTTGAATTTAAATCAGAGATNTANAACATTTCAGTAGGATTTGTAGGATTAGTAACATTNACAACAGAAAAACCATCGTTAAGNCCAACCAAAGCATATTCAGAACCATCAGNAGGATCAGCCCAACCCCAAATATCACTACCTTCNGTTGAAGACCATTCAAATGTNCCTANNAGTGAAAGATTGTAACTATTTTGNGCACNTANTAAGTTAAATAAAAATAATAGTGCAATGNATAGATATTTTTTCATGAANTAANTTTTGATANTGCAAATATAAGCTTAATAACTTAAAGAAAATANTATTAAATTATAAATTCAAAGTAATTTGNCCTTCATCANTTNCNGTGCTTANATCAGATTTNTTNTTTGTGTCNTCTTCACTNTCTATTACTNTGTNNTCNAGTGGTGAAAGTAAATTAATTTCNTTAATTTTTTTTGTTGATAGTTGATTNCCTTGTGTTTTTATTCCTTTNATAGCNATAAATTCAGAGAGATTTATNANTTCTTTTTTTCTTTCNTTACCTTTTTCTTTTACAAAAANAACTTCAACTCTAGGNANAAAATCTGTTGANACAACTTCAAGATAACTATGTTTATGATCACTAATAACACATGTCNTTTTTAAATTNGTATCTATTAAAAATCTTTTTACAAAAAATAATTTTTTTTCACCATCAAAATATATGATNGAAATNGGTTTTTTNGTATTNANTTTTTCTAAAGTAATAATATCATCATCAAAATGATTTGATATATCAAAACTTTTTAACTCAATANATGCATTTTGATTNATNGTTANNATTTTATCCTCNGCTTTAAAATCACCTAAAAAATCTCCTCTTTCATCNATATTTANCCTANTAACATTATTATCAAACCATATTTTTCTTGCAGACAATGTTGAGAGACCCTCTGATTTTAACTCTATATTTTTAACAGGATTTTTAGAAACAATATTTCCTACAGCTGTTTTTCCTTTGATATTAATATCAGCAAAATCAACATCATATTTTAGAACTCTCAATTTCTGTAATTTTCTTAAATGAACTGTAACAACTTCAGCTTCTCCATTTGCGTTGGCTGTAAAATATAAAACCTTATCTTTTTCAGATTTTGTTAATTGATATACTTTGTTTCTTGTAATACTTGTAACATTGAATCTTTTAATCATACTGTTTCCAGATTTTGAATCTTTGTATATCAAATTATAAATAGTTCTATCATCCTTTTTATTAAAAACGGCACAATGTATAATATCTTTTCCAACAAAAACTTTATTATCTACTTTAACTACTTTCATATTTCCGTTTTCATTAAAAATAATTATGTCATCAATGTCAGAACAGTCACAAACAAACTCATCTTTTCTCATGGATGTTCCTATAAAACCTTCTTTTTTGTTAACATATAATTTTTTACTGGCTACAACAACTTTCGTTGCATCAATATTTTCAAAAGTTTTTATTTCAGTTTTTCTTAATTTATTATCACCATACTTTTTCTTCAATTCAAGAAAGTAGTTTATTGCAAATTCAGTTAAATTATCAATGTTATGTTTTGTCTGTTTTACTTTGAGCTCTAGCTTATTTAACTCATCATTAACTTTATTAAGATCATATTTGGTAATCTTTTTAATTTTTATTTCGGTTAATCTTTCAACATCTTCATCATTAACATCTCTTTTTAAAAGATTTTGGAAGGGTAACAATGATTTATGTATTGTTCCAATTATATCATCCCAATTATCAAGTTCTTCAATTTTGTGATAAATTCTATTTTCAATAAAAATTCTTTCTAATGTTAAATTGTGCCATTTAACTTCAAGTTCATTCAAATTAAACTTTAACTCTTTATCAAGAAGTTTTAATGTATTTTGAGTAGATTTTTGTAATATTTCAGAAACACCAATAAATTTAGGTTCATTATTTTCAATTATGCAGCCAATCGGGGATATTGAAACTTCACAATCTGTAAACCTATAAAGAGCATCTATAGTTTTCTCAGGAGAAATACCAGGTGGTATATGTACCAAAATTTCAACGTTTTCAGCAGTATTATCTTCAACTTTTTTCACTTTAATTTTACCTTTATCATTTGCTTTTAGTATTGAAGATATTAATGAAGTTGTTGTAGTAGTAAATGGTAACTCGGTAATTTTTAATGTTGTTTTATCATTTTGAAGAATTTTTGCTCTAACTCTAACCTTACCACCTCTTTTTCCATCATTATAGTCACTAAAATCTGCTGTACCACCTGTGATAAAATCAGGATAAATTCTTGGCTTTACTCCTTTTAACACCTTAATAGAAGCATCAATTAGTTCATTAAAATTATGTGGAAGTATTTTTGTTGATAAGCCAACAGCAATCCCCTCAACTCCATGAATTAATAATAATGGAAATTTGACTGGTAAAGTCTGAGGTTCCTTACCTCTACCATCATAAGATGAGTTCCATTCTGTTATTTTACTGTTAAATACTACATCCAAAGCAAATTGAGTTAATCTAACTTCTATATATCTTGCAGCGGCAGACTTATCTCCGGTGTAAATATTTCCCCAATTACCTTGCATATCAAGTAAGAGATCTTTTTGACCTATTTGCACCATTGCATCTCCAATAGAAGCATCTCCATGAGGATGATACTTCATAGTGTGACCAATGACATTAGCTACTTTATGATACCTTCCATCATGCATTTCTCTTAGTGAATGAAGAATTCTTCTTTGAACAGGTTTTAATCCATCATTAATATGTGGCACAGCACGCTCTAATATAACATATGATGCATAATCTAGAAACCAATTTTCATACATTCCAGAAAGATGTATTATATCATTGTTATTTTCCTGAAACTCTGAATCCATAATTATGTTAAAATAAATAATAAGTTAATTAACTTCATCTTCAACTCTTAAATTTTCAATAATAAAGTCTTGTCTATCTTTTGTATTTTTACCCATGTAATATTTTAATAAGTCTTGAGGTTTAGCATCTTTATCGAATATTACAGGAGCCAATCTAATTTCAGGACCAATAAAATGTTTAAACTCGGAGGGAGAAATTTCACCTAACCCCTTAAACCTTGTGATTTCTGCATTTTTTCCTAATTTCTGAACTGAATTCTTTTTTTCGTCATCAGAATAACAATAAAAAGTTTGTTTTTTATTTCTTACTCGAAATAAAGGTGTTTCAAGTATATATATATGTCCTTCCTTAACAAGTTCAGGAAAAAATTGTAAGAAAAAAGTTAGTAATAACAATCTTATGTGCATACCATCTACATCTGCGTCGGTAGCAATCACAATTTTATTATACCTCAAATCATCTATTCCTTGTTCAATATTTAATGCCGCTTGCAATAAATTAAACTCTTCATTTTCATAAACAATTTTTTTTGAAAGACCATATGAATTAAGGGGTTTTCCTCTTAAGGAAAATACAGCTTGAGTATTAATATCTCTTGTTTTTGTTATGGATCCTGAAGCAGAATCACCTTCTGTGATAAACAATGTCGATTCTGCACGGTTTTCTTTTTTATGATCATTGTAATGGACTCTACAATCTCTTAATTTTTTATTGTGTAAACTTGCTTTTTTAGCTCTTTCTCTAGCGAGTTTTTTCACACCAGCCATTGCTTTTCTTTCATGTTCAGCAGATTGAATTTTCTTTAACAAAATTTCAGCTGTATCAGGATTCTTATGAAGATAATTGTCTAAGTGTTTCTTTAAAAAATCTTGAATAAAAGTTAAAACTGTTATACCATTAGGCTCCATTTCAGTAGAACCAAGCTTAGTTTTAGTTTGTGATTCAAAAACAGGCTCTATAACTTTTATACTTACAGCAGCATTAACTGCTTGTCTTATATCAACCGCCTCAAAGTTTTTTCCATAAAATTCTCTAACAGTTTTAACAAATGATTGCCTGAACGCTCCTTGATGTGTTCCACCTTGGACTGTATGTTGACCATTAACAAAGGAATAATATTGTTCCGAATATTGACTTTTACAATGAGTTATTGCAACTTCAATATCTTTATCTTTCAAATGAATAATTGGATATAAAATTTCATTATCAATATTTTGATTAAGTAAATCAAATAAACCATTTTCAGAAAAGTACTTTTCGTTGTTAAATATTATTGTTAAACCAGGGTTAAGGTAACAATAATTCCACATCATTTTCTCAATATAATCATTTAAAAACTTGTAATTACCAAACAATTTTTTATCTGGAACAAAAGTTACTTTCGTTCCTTTTCTGCTAGAATTATCTTGAATAGGTTCATCATTTACAATAGTTCCTCTTTCAAATTCAACTAATTTACTTTTACCATCTCTTACTGATTTTATTTTAAAAAATGATGATAATGCATTTGCAGCTTTAGTACCAACGCCATTTAAACCAACTGATTTCTTAAAAACTTTAGAATCATACTTTGCACCAGTATTAATTTTTGATACACAGTCAATTACTTTACCTAGTGGAATACCTCTTCCATAGTCCCTAACTGTAACTTTATTATTTTTAACGGTAATTTCAATAGTTTTACCATTACCCATCACGAATTCGTCAATAGAATTATCAATAACTTCTTTTAGTAAAATATAGATACCATCATCTGGAGATGAACCATTACCCATTTTACCAATGTACATTCCAGGTCTTAATCTAATGTGCTCTTTCCAATCTAGCGACCGAATACTATCTTCATTATAATTTTCTGACATTTAGAATTTATTAGATAGGTTTAAAATATGATGCAAATATAAAAACACTTCAAGAGAGTTTTAATATTGAAAAATATTCGTTATTAACAAGTTTTTCAACTTAATTACACATTAAATCTAAAATGCATTATATCTCCGTCCTTTACAATGTAATCTTTTCCTTCAACTGATAATTTACCTGCATCTTTGCAAGCCTGTTCTGATCCTAATTTTATAAAATTATTATATGACATTACTTCTGCTCTAATAAACCCTTTCTCAAAATCTGAATGTATAACTCCCGCTGCTTTAGGTGCCTTACTTCCTTTTAAAATAGTCCATGCTCTAACCTCTTTCTTACCAGCCGTAAAATATGTTTCTAAATTAAGTATTTTATATGCAGACTTAATTAAGTTGTTAACACCAGGATTTTCTAAACCAAGATCGTCAAGAAACATTTTCTGTTCATCAACATCCTCAAGTTCCGCAATTTCAGCTTCTATTGCTGTAGCAATTACTAAAACCTCTGCATTTTCTATTTGAGCAATATTTTTTATCTCTTGAGTATATTTATTTCCATTTTGTAATGAATTTTCATCAACATTGCAAACATATATAACAGGTTTTTGAGTAATTAACTGGAGTGGTCGAATTACACTAAACTCTTCTTTTTCAATAGTTAAAGTTCGTATTGACTTACCTGATTCTAAATGATTAATAAATTTATCTAAAATAGTAATTAATTTAATGGCTTCTTTATTACCTGATTTTGCAACTCTTACGTTTTTTTCCTTAATTTTTTCTAGTGTTTCTAAATCTTTTAATTGTAATTCAAGATCAATAGTTTCTTTATCTCTAACAGGATCAATTGACCCATCAACATGTACAATATTATCATCATCAAAACATCTTAAAACATGAACAATTGCATTTGTCTCTCTTATATTAGCTAAAAACTTGTTTCCTAGACCTTCTCCTTTGCTAGCACCTTTAACGAGACCAGCAATATCTACAATTTCAACAGTTGTAGGAACAGTTTTTTCAGGATCGATAATTGAAGAAATTTTAAAAAGTCTTTCGTCAGGTACAGTAATTATACCAATGTTTGGTTCAATTGTACAAAAAGGAAAATTAGCGGACTGTGCCTTAGCTTTAGAGAGACAATTAAATAATGTTGATTTACCAACATTTGGCAAACCAACAATTCCACATTTTAAAGACATAAATATTTTTTAAACAAATATAATATCTCTTTGAATATAATTATAAATTTTGTCAATAATACGTTAATAAAATATAGTTATTTTAATTTTAAACTTTAAAAAAAAATTGTTTATCTCATATATTTGTTGAAAAATAAATAACAATGAATGACATTGAAATAATTAAAAACACAATTCCACAAATTCGACGTGATATTCTTAGAATGGTACATGCAAACAACTCAGGTCACCCTGGAGGATCCTTAGGATGTACAGAGTTTTTGTCTGCATTATACTTTAAAATTATGAAACACAATAAAAGTTTTCAAATGAATGGTGAAAATGAAGATTTATTTTTTTTATCCAACGGACATATATCACCTGTTTTATACTCAGTTTTAGCTAGATCTGGATACTTCCCAATTGATGAACTTAAAACTTTTAGAAAAATTAATAGCAGATTACAAGGTCACCCTACAACTCATGAAAAACTTGAAGGGATTAGAATTGCTTCTGGGTCATTAGGTCAAGGTCTTTCAGTTGCTATTGGAGCTGCATTAACAAAAAAGCTAAATAATGATAAACATCTTGTTTTTTCTCTTCATGGAGATGGAGAACTTCAAGAGGGTCAAATTTGGGAAGCACTAATGTATGCAAGCGGTAATAATGTAGATAATTTAATTGCAACTATAGATTATAATAAAAGACAAATTGATGGTGATATAAGTGACGTTCTTCCTCTTGGTAATCTTAAAAGAAAATTAGAATCTTTTGACTGGCTAGTAATTGAAGAAAAAAATGGAAATAATATTGATGCAGTTATAAAATGTTTAACTAAAGCAAAGGCTATGACTGGAAAAGGTGCTCCTGTAGCAATTATATTACACACTGAGATGGGAAATGGTGTAGATTTTATGATGGGAACACACAAATGGCATGGATCTGCACCAAATGACGAGCAATTACAAATAGCATTATCACAAAATCAAGAAACATTAGGTGATTATTAAAAAACTCAAACTTATATTTGTATGTGTGTCATTAACATTCTTCAGCAGTAATGTTAATGCTAAAAGCACACAAAAGGAGAACAATATTTTATTCATATTTGATGCCTCTAGATCTATGCTTGGAAATTGGGAAAGTGGCAGAAAGGTGGACATAGCAAAAAATATGTTAATAAACATGCTTGATTCACTAAAGAATTATGAAAATTTGAATATAGGACTGAGAGTATATGGAAATAGAAGTAGTTTTCCCCCTCAAGATTGCAATGATAGTCACTTAGAAGTTGAATTTTTACCAACAAAAAAAGCTGTTAAAAAAATAAAACATAAATTGAATTATATACAGGCAAAAGGTTCATCTCCAATTGCTTATTCATTAGAAAAAGGAGCAAATGATTTTATTAATTCCAAAAGCAGGAATATTGTGATTTTGATAACTGACGGAAAAGAGGAATGTCAAATGGATCCCTGTGCTGTTTCTAGACTTTATCAAAAAAAAGGAATAATTTTAAAACCATTTATCATAGGTATTGGATTAGATGAAAGCTGGAAAAAGTCTTTTGATTGTGTTGGTCGTTTTTTTGACGTCAGTAAAGAAAATGAATTTGAAAATGTTTTAAATATAGTTGTTTCTCACATTATTGATAATACTACAACTCAAGTCAATTTGTTAGATGAAAACAATGAAGCAATTGAATCTAATGTTAATATTTCATTTATTGATGAATTTACAAATACTGTAAAATATAACTATATTCACACCTTAAATTCTTATGGTCAGCCTGACACAATGATCATTGATCCAGTTCTAACATACAGAGTTAAAGCACATACTTTACCTCCAGTTTCAGTTGATAGTGTTAAAATTTTACCAGGAAAACACACAATAATACCTCTTAAAACACCACAAGGAGAACTAATTGTAAAAATGAACTCAAGGACAAAATTTAACTATATTGTTAGAAAATCAGGAATAGATTCAACTCTTAATGTTCAAAGAATAAACACAAAACAGAAATACATTACAGGAAAATATGATATTGAAATTCTTACAATCCCTAGAATTATTTATAAAAATGTGGAGATAAACCAAAGTCAATTAACAGAATTTAAATTACCTTCTCCAGGAAGTGTAAAAATTTCTCTTTACAGCAAATCGTTTGGTGGTATCTATTATGAGGATGGAGATAAATTAGTACAAGTTTATTTTTTTAGAGGTCAAAATAAAGAGCATAAAGTTTCACTAATGCCTGGTAGATACAAAATTATTTCAAGAAGTAAGTCGTCAAATAAATACATATCAACAAAAGAAAAAAATATTAAAATTAAATCTGGAAAAACAGAATTTATAAAACTATAATAAAATGGAAAATAAAGATACAAGATCTGGTTTCGGTGATGGATTAACAGAACTGGGGAGGAAAAATAAAAATGTTGTAGCATTGTGTGCAGACTTGACAGGATCATTAAAAATGAATGATTTCAAAAACGAAAATCCTGATAGGTTTTTTCAGATTGGTATTGCTGAAGCTAATATGATGGGAA
>NZWA01000082.1 GCA_002697505.1 Flavobacteriales bacterium
ATTTGCTTCATTTCATTGTGTTTCCATCCTTCAAAATCTTGGTAGTAGATTTCATAAATATATGCTCCAGCAGGCAGTTCTTCACCTGTTTTTATGTGACGACCATCCCAACCATTGTTTTCACAATTTAAATCATTTATATTGTTTGTAGAATACACAAGATCACTAAAACGATTATATACATTAAAAACGAATGTATTTTCTCTTATACCATTATATGAAATACAGAAGAAATCATTCTTTTTATCATTGTCTGGAGTAAAAGAGTTTGGTATATAAATCCAATAATCATCAGTAATATATACATATTTTGCTGTTGTATCTACACAACCTTGGTCATCACTTATAATTAGAGAAACCTCATATATACCAATAGAGTCTTTATAAATATGAGTAGGATTTTGAATATACACCACAGGAGTATTATCACCAAAATACCATTGCCAACTAACAATATTACCAAGTGACTTATCTGTTATATTAGTTGTTGAATACAAAATAGTCATGCTGTCAGGGTATGCTTCAAAATTTGCTTGCGGAGCATCTAAAACAACCACTCTAGCTTGACCACTTGTTGCACCATTTCCATTAGCATCACTAAAAGAGGTTAAAGAATATAAACCAGCTTGCTGAGTTTTAATTACATACAGATTTTCTGATGTAGAGTCGCTATATTCATTAATACCATCCGTGTATGAAAAGAGAAATGGAGGATTACCAGTAAAGAATATTTCTAACTCTGCATCTTCATTCTCATTGGAACACAAAGTGTCATTACCGAAAATTTTTGCACTGATGTCTGTAAGGTTAAGAACTATCGTATCATTAAACTGACAATAAAAAGAATTATTTGCAGAGCCCCCATTAACAAAGAAATTACTGTCAGAAGACCAAGATCCAAATGCAAAAACTGGATCAATGATAGGACTTAATGTAATCAATTCGTTATAGTTGTAAGTAAATGAGGCTGGAAAAACAGTTACGTTTAAACCACTTATATCAACACTAGTGTTAGTGGTGTTTGGATTCACAACGTATGTAATTGTAGGCTTCTTTTTTATGTGTAATTTTATAGTGTCAGAATTAGTGACATAAAAAGAAATAGTTTCACTTGTTGAAGAAGGCATTATGTTTATGCTATCACCAGACCAAAAATCAAATTCATATAATGGATCAATATTAGGAATAACACTGTTAATTGTATCTCCTAGTAAGTATATTTCCGTATGTGGAAAAACGCCGACATTAAGTCCGTCAATATCTATGCTTGTGGTAGTGCCTTGCGGAACAACATCATAAGTTACACTTCTGGTTTCCCCAAAATATGCTCTAATAGTTACATCTCCTTTTAGGTCGATTAGCAAGGTATCAACAAAAGGATCGAAAACATAAACACCATTAGGTAAAACCTCCCAATAAATAAAATTACCACTTTTTACCTCAAAAGGTAGTCCAACACCGCCAAAACGCTCATCATTGAATGGTGTATTAAGATTATTTATAAAATTATTATTACTCATTTCAATTTCTCCAATGCCAATAATTTCAACAGTGACATTGTGAATTCCAGTAATTGCACTATCACAATCCACAAAGCCAGAGTTCATACTGTCACATCGTGCTAATATAAAATTTCTCAAATCTGTAACGTTTCCTTGCCAATCTGCATATGTTCCACCACCCCATCTGCTAATTTGTCTAGGCATTTCAGGGTCGATTATATTAATCATACTATCTAATAAGCTTACCATTGATGCGCACGAAAATGGACCATTTGCTAAATCTTGCCACCTATTGATATAATCATCATGAAAAGAGTTATTAGTTAATAATTTGTTCCAAATTGGAACATGCCCTTGTCCTCCAGGGTCACCCAACGAACTTGGGTCGCAGGGGTCAGCTGTGGGAGATGTACTTGGGACACCAGTATAGTTAATATAATGATCAAAAGTTGCGTCCATATCCCATAAGGAGTATCTCCATTTCTTTTTATCACCATTTGGATTTAATCCCCGCCACCAAGAGGTGTTCCAATTTAGCCAGTCTGAAGCAACAACATACGCATTTAACAAAAAATAATCGATAATACTACCAGTATTAAATTGACTTTTAACCAAATTATAATTAGCTTGGTTAGTCATAGGGTTCGCCATAACGTAATTTACAAAATTATCCCAATCGTCTTCAGCAACACTTCCAGGGCCAGCACCTTCGCCATATTCTGTCCAAGTCCCACCCCAAGTTTTTAAATATTGAATATCGCCAGCACTGCCAGGAAAAAGTTCGTCCTGATCATAATAATAATCTAAAAAATCAGAGTCATCGACCTTTTCTCGCAAATCATAAACCCCCCAATAGTCACCATTTAAGTAAACAATACAGAAAGCAACAGATCTTTCATCCATGCGAAGATCAGCAATTTGTGATAAATGATGCACGTATGCGTCCCTAATATGAGCCCCGTCTTCGAAGGAAAAATTATCATTTGCTGCTGCTTTTAAAATTATTCTTTGAAATTTATCTCTGTCTTTAGTAACAAACAACTTGTCATTTAAATCTTTACTATATCCAAATTGATCTCTCATAATGTAATCAAAACCTCTTTGGTCGTAAGCCCAGGAGTCATTACCATGTTTATTAAATTCTCCTGCTCCTTTATCAATTAACACTCCTAGTTCACTAAACCACTCAATTGTTCCCTCAGGCTCTAGGCCCGTACTACCCCATCCTCCATCTAATAAATCTACCAAACCTCCAGGGCCAACATCTCCTGAAATAGAAAGAATTGGAATTGTATGAGTGTCATTTATAAAGAAGGTATGATAATCAATAAAACTCGGAGGTACATTTGGGGTTGAACTGTATGCAATTGCTTTTACAACGCTAGTGACCGCTATATTTATTGGCCCAGAGTAAACATTTGAAGTGTTGTCTGGCGAGTCTCCATTTGTTGTGTAATATATGGTAACGTTTGGATCTGGTGATGAAATAGTTAAGTTCACAGAACCATTGTAATAGCCTCCCGTTTGAGAAAAAACAGGTGTGGTGGCATATTCCAGCTGTGCATTAACATTATTTGCTGCTGGAGATGCTGTTGTGAAAACCGACCAGGTTAAACTACCATTTGTTTGCCGACCTCTTGAGTGAGATGTTTGATTTGCAATAACTCTTATAGAATCTTGAAAAACTCCAGCTGCATCAGATAACATTATAACTTCATTGCCAGTCGTCTGTGTAAGTTTAAAGTTTGTATGTGCATCGCCAGATGCTGCAATTTCATCTCTTCCAGAACAAAATATAACTATTACGTCATTAGCAGGTATAACCAATGAACCAGGAACAATCCACTTGTTTGGTTCGTCTGCTTTATCTGACAACTGCCAGCCACTTATATCAACTGCGGCAGCGGAATTATTGTAAAGTTCAAACCAATCTTCATATTCTCCGTAGTTATCTTGAAAAGAATCGTAGTTTGCAGCAGAGTATTCATTAATTACAATCTGCGACATAATTGAATTAACGTAAAAAAAGAAAACAAGAAATGCGATTTTTTTAAACATCTTACAAAGATAAGTAATTAATTAATAATTTTTTGATAAGTAGTTTGGTAATAAAAGAATTTAAAACAGCATTTTTCTAATTTTGTAGTAATTTTTGTTTAAATGAAAAACGATATCAAAAAAGACTTAGATTTATTTAATACTCTGATTAAAGATTTTTTAGATGAAGAAATAAAAGTACCAGTAAGCAAAGCCATGTCACCTGAGGATATGCATAATACTATTGATCTTAGTTTAGAATACGACCCATTATCTGAAGAAAAGTTCAAAAAAAGCTTACGCAAGATTCTTTTAAAATCTCCAAAATCATCTTCTGGTTTGTTTTTTAACCAACTATACGGAGGAAGACATAGCAAAGCAGTTTTAGGAGATTTATTAGTGGCATTTATTAATAATTCAATGGCTACATATAAAATTGCCGGAGTGCATGTTGGAATTGAACAGGCAATAATCAAAAAGGTTGGAGATATTATTGGTTATAATAATTCGTTTGGAGGCACATTTCCTACCGGAGGATCTATGAGTAATTTCATGTCTTTAATAATGGCTAGAGACAAGGTAGATAAAACAATCAAAGATGAAGGTGTAGCAAAAAAGTTAATTGCGTACACATCCGAAAACACACATTATTCAGTATATAAAAACGCATCATTTGCTGGTATTGGAAAAAAGAATGTGCGAATTATACAAGCGAACTCTAAAGGTCAAATGAGTGTTAAGGCCTTAAAAAAACAAATAAAAAAAGATCTTGATTCAGGCTATATGCCTTTTTATTTGAACGCAACAGCTGGAACAACAGTATTGTGCGCGTTTGATCATGTAGAGGATATTGCAAAAATTTGCCATAAACATAATATATGGCTTCATTTAGACGGAGCGTTTGGAGGAGTAGTTATCTTTTCTAACAAATACAAAAAATTAATCAAAGGAATTGAAAATACAGACTCTTTTTGCTTTAATGCACACAAGACGCTTGGAGCACCGCTTAGCACATCAATTTTAGTGGTTAAGGAAAAAAAACACTTATATAATTCTTTTAATAATGAAGCGTCATATTTATACCAAACACATAATGATGATTACAATCCTGGTCAAACCTCTTTTGAGTGCGGAAGAAGAAATAATGCGTTAAAATTTTGGACTATGTGGAAGTCTATAGGTACTAAAGGCCTTGAAAAAATAGTTGATCATGAATTTGATTTGGCAAAATATGCTTTCGATTATGTAAACTCACATAAAGACTATACACTATATAGTTTTGAGCAGTCTCTATCAATTTGTTTTAATTACAAAGATTATGATCCTGTAGACTTGTGTTCTTTGTTGTATAAAAATAGTGTTTTAATGGTTGGATACGGAAAGTTTAGAGAACAGGATTTTATAAGACTAGTAACTATAAATGCACAAAACACCATAAAAGAAATTGAAAGCTTTTTTAGAACTTTGGAAGATTTTTGTGAAAAAAATAATAATAAAATCAAAAGAAAAAATTAAATGCAAAAAGACCACATTATAATGTTAGCTTGGCCCGAAGGATATGTTAGAGCAGCAGGAGCGTGGTATGATAAGTTTTTTTCAATTAATGGAAAATATAGAGTAGGTCATTCTGCAGCAGTATTGATTAATTCCAAAGAAGGTAAAGCCTATTATTTTGATTTTGGACGTTACCACACTCCACAGGGATATGGACGTGTAAGAGATGAGGAAACAGACCCAGATTTAGCACTTCCTGGTGTTAATATTAAATCAGATAAAATCGTTAACTTAAATGATATTTTAGTTTTTCTCTCAAAATTAAAATCAACACATGGGGAGGGTAGACTCTACGCCTCAGTGTTATCAGATGTAGCTTTTTTTGACGCGTATAATTATGCTAAAAAATTACAAAATAAAGGCATGGTAAAATATGGTCCTTTTGTTTATGGGGGGACAAACTGCTCAAGATTTACAGCATCCTTAGCAATAAGTTCATTGCCCCCATTTTTTAAAAAAATTAGATTAAGATTTCCTTTCTGTATATCACCTTCACCAAAGAGAAATGTAAGCATATTAAATAATACTTATTATGTTGTTGATAAAGAAAAGGTTAAAATAATAAGTAAAAGCAAATTAAAAGCGTACTTTAGTAGTATAGAGATATGAATATAAAAACTCCTAAAAACATAAATAAAAAAGCACAATTTTTAGCCGGAATAGGAGCAAGCGCATGGTTTTACATCTACCAAGAAAAAAGCAGATATATTATTGAAAGATACTCAGAGGACGGGAATCTTGAGTGTTCTAGATTATTTAGACTAAACAATACGGGTTTTGATATAAATAGACCATATAATTTTACATATTTATCTAATTGTAAGCAATGTACAATTATTCAAGACAAAAAAAAATATAAATTTAGTGCTGTCATCTATGAAAATTAAAATTTATGGAGCTGATTGGTGTATTGATTGTTTGAATCTAAAAAATTATTTAGAGTCGAAAAATATAAGATACGAATACATTATAATTACTAATAATAAAGAAGCAAGTGATTTTGTTCAAGAGATAAATAATGGCAAGAAAATTATTCCCACAATAGATATTGAAGGAAAAGTATATGCTAATCCAAATATTAACGAGTTAAACAAAATTTTAAAATTAAATTAGTTTATGAGCGAATTAATAAAACATGAATGTGGTATAGCAATGCTTAGATTACTTAAGCCTATTGAGTATTATCAAAAAAAATACGGTACAGCTTTCTACGGGCTTAATAAAATGTACCTTTTGATGGAAAAACAACACAACAGAGGTCAAGATGGTGTTGGAATCGCCAATGTTAAAATTGATGTTGCACCAGGAAAGAGGTTTATTAGTCGAAAAAGATCAATAGAACCCAATCCTATTCAAGATGTGTTTAAAAATATAAATCAAAGATTTGTTGATCTTGAAAAATCTAACCCGGCAAAATTAAAAGACCCGCATTGGCTAAAAGAAAACATGCCATTTACTGGTGAAGTTTTTCTTGGCCATTTGCGTTATGGAACTTTTGGGGGCAATACAATAGAACAGTGTCACCCATTTTTAAGACAAAATAATTGGAAAACAAGGAATTTAGTCTTAGCGGGGAATTTTAATATGACAAATGTTGATGAACTTTTTGACCAATTAGTTCAGCTAGGTCAACATCCAAAACAAAAATCTGACACCATCACAATATTAGAAAAAATAGGTCATTTTTTAGACGAAGCAAATGATGAGATTTATTATGAAAATAAAAATAAGTTTAGTAAGAAAGAGATTACAAAAATCATAGAAGACTCTTTAGATATACAGGAAATTTTAAAGCAATCTGCAAAATATTGGGACGGAGGATATGTAATGTGTGGTTTGTTTGGTCATGGAGATGCATTTGTTTTAAGAGACCCTAATGCCATTAGGCCAGCATATTATTATTCGGATGATGAAATAGCTGTAATTACTTCTGAAAGACCTGTCATACAAACAGCGTTTAATGTTGATGTTAAATTAATTAAAGAAATAAAAAGAGGTCATGCTTTAATAATAAAAAAAGAGGGCAATATAAGCGAGAAGCAAATTAGACAACCACTAAAAAGAAAAAGCTGCTCTTTTGAACGCATATATTTTTCAAGAGGTAACGATTTAGATATATATAAAGAAAGGTTAGAACTCGGAAAAAAAATATTTCCTAAAGTCCTAAAGGCGGTTAACAATGATATTAAGAACACAATATTTTCTTACATACCAAACACCGCTGAAGTATCATTTTTTGGTTTAATCAAAGGTTGTAATGAGTATCTAAATGAGGTTAAAATTAATAAGTTATTAAAAATTTCAAATAATCTCACAGAACAAAAAATAAGGCAAGTAATGCAAATTTCACCACGTGCTGAAAAAATTGCTATAAAAGACGCAAAGCTAAGAACTTTTATAACTTCTGATGATAGTCGAGACGATCTCGTGTCTCATGTATATGACATTACATATGGTACAGTAAAGCCCACTGACAATTTAGTGGTTATTGATGACAGTATTGTTAGAGGAACTACTCTTAAACAATCCATAATAAAGATGCTTGACAGATTAAATCCTAAGCGTATAATAGTGTTGTCTTCTGCACCACAGATTAGATATCCAGACTGTTATGGAATTGATATGGCTAAGCTTGGTGATTTTATAGCCTTTAATGCGGTTATTGAACTGTTAAAAGACAATAAACAAGAGGATGTTATTGAAAAAGTTTATCAAAAGTGTAAACATCAAGAGTATTCTAAAAAAGAAGACATGAAAAATTATGTTAAAGATATTTACAAAACATTTAGTGCAGAAGAAATTTCTACAAAAATCGCTGAGTTATTAAAACCAAAAAATTCAACTGCCGAAGTTATTATTATCTATCAAAGTATTGGAGATTTGCATTTATCTTGCCCTAATCACAAAGGAGATTGGTATTTTACTGGTGATTATCCAACACCAGGAGGTATAAAGGTATTAAATAATGCGTTTATCAATTATATTGAAGGAAAAAATCAAAGAGCATATTAACTTTTTATTTTGTTAATTTATCTGAATTTTGTTTCAATACAGTAAGTAGTAAAACAAAATAGCTCATAATTTTTGCGTATAGCAGCAGATAGAAATGACAATTATATTAATAAAATTGAAGATTAAAAATTAAGTATATTTTTGTTGGGATAGTATGGAAAAAAAAAGTCGTATAAATAAGTATTTGTCTGAAGTCGGTTTTTGTTCAAGAAGAGAAGCGGATAAACTTATCTTATCTGGAAGAGTATTCTTTAACGGCAAACAAGCTATTTTAGGTGATAAAGTTTCAATTAATGACGAGGTTTTAGTTGATAACAAAAAAATAATACCATCAAATAAGGATAAAATTTACATTGCCTTTAACAAACCATTAGGTATTGTTTGTACAACTGATAAAAAAAGGGAAAAAAATAATATCATTGACTACATCAAATATCCACATAGAATTTTCCCTGTTGGTCGTTTAGATAAAAATTCAGAAGGATTAATTTTTTTAACTAACGACGGAGATATTGTTAACAAAATATTAAGGTCAAAAAACAATCATCAAAAAGAATATGATGTTACAGTTGATAAGCCTATTACAAAAAGGTTTATACAGGACATGCAAAATGGCGTACCAATATTAGGTACGGTAACAAAAAAATGCTTAATAAAGCAAACAGGAAAAAAAACATTAAATATAATTTTAACTCAGGGGTTGAATAGACAAATAAGAAGGATGTGTGAGCACTTTGGCTACACTGTAAAACATTTAAAAAGAGTTAGAATAATGAATATTAAATTAGATATAAGTAGGGGTAAGTATAGAAAGATCACCAAATCAGAACTAAAAGAAATGAAAATTATGTTATCAAGTTCTACTAAAACACACAGTGAAGATAAATAATTTAAAAAGAGTTCTTGTAATAGGCTGTCCGGGTTCTGGAAAATCCACCTTATCAAAAAGATTAAAATCTAAGTTGTCATTACCACTAATTCACTTAGATAAATATTACCATAAACCAAATTGGAAAGAACCGAACCAAAGTGAATGGAACAAAACTCTCTTAAATTTAATGCAACAAAACTCATGGATCATGGATGGTAATTATGCAGAGTCATTTGACATTAGATTTTCAAATTCAGATACTATAATTTATTTAGATTACTCTTCAGTAAAATGTTTTTTCCGAGTTATAAAAAGAATCATTAGCGACTATGGAAAAACAAGATCAGACATGGCTCCAGGATGTGTTGAAAGAGTTGATTTTAAATTTTTATATTATGTTTTAACATTTAATAAGAAAAACAGAAAAACAACTTACATCAAGATCAATAAATTATCAAACAAAAAAAAGGTAATAATATTAAAATCAGATAAGCAAGTTGATAAATTTTTAAGAAAGTTGGGACAATATACTGTCCCATAGTTTTTTTCTTGCAACAAGTGACTTAACAGCAGTGCTTTCTACTTCATTCCATTTTTGATCATCATTTTCACATAAGTCTGAAATCAACTGAAGTGCTAAAGGTCCATGCTCCCCCCCATCTAATTCAATATGTCTCTCCAAATAATAAACAAACTTATCAAGTTTATTATCAGTATTATATTCTTTTACAATTGCAGTAAACATATCCGGAATTAGATCTTCTCTACCAAAAGTAAATGCTGATGCAATTTTGTGTGGAGCATTACTATTGATAATATTAAAAGTTGTCTTTAAAAACTCATCTACACCATTATTAATTAATGGAATATAATTATTACTAACATCTTTAACAAAATTTTTAACTGGCGCAGTATTAGCACCACATTGATCCATTGCATCCAAGTACATTTCAAAGTGTGATGAAGGGTTNCCTTGNTCATCAANATCNCTTTCTTCCTCTAACACNATACTATTTATAAGTCGTCTTATTTTNGGGTCNCCNTTGGGTTTCCAAGGCGANGCNGTACAGGTTAATATNTGCTGAAGAGATTTTAANAGCGACATAAAATCCCAAACAGCATACACGTGGTTTTCCATNAATACNGCAATATCGTTAGTGTTTTTGAGCTTATTGTATAGCTTGTGATTNACAATGTCTNCTTTATAAGGCTCTAGATTTCTGTTAATAGTAATAATTCTTTCGTTCATTTTTTATTGTTTATAAATTGGTACTGATGAGCAAGCTTCACCAAACATTATACTTTTAGCAACATCAAATAACTTNTNTGTTATTGCTATATAAATTTCTTCGCTTGCNTTTATGTTTCCACANCCATTTACTATTACACGTTTATTTANAAANGCTGAGGCGTCTAAACTNTTTACATTTTTAAGCCAAAGAGTATTNAAAACAGTNTTTTTATCACCGTNTAAAAATNTAATGTTGTGTTTTTTNAAATTACAGCTAATTAGCATAAATGCCCACATNGGTANNATNATATTTTCGTCACAANAAAGACCAACAACTTTATTTTGAAGCGANTTNAAATNATAGCTTTTCACTTTAGTTCTAAATTCTTTNTCAATTAAAATNTCTTCNTTATGTAAAAATTGTTTTANATTAAAGNTAATAATNTCATCTTTGGGNACATAATCNTNNAGANNGATATTAATAATACCACTTTTTGCNACTTTATTTATAATTTCNGNCATTAATAATTTTTTATAACATGCCNAATTCTAACTTTGCCTCNTCACTCATCATNTCTTTGGTCCAAGTAGGTTCAAANACAATTTTGACTTCAACAACATGNTCTTTNGNGATTTTTTGAACCTTTGACCTAATNTCTTCAGGAAGACTTTCTGCNACNGGACANTTNGGAGANGTTANNGTCATNATTATTANAATATTNTTTTTNGATATNTTAATATCATATATTAATCCAAGAGCGTAGATATCTACTGGAATTTCTGGATCATATATTTCAGACAAAGTNGCAATTANTNAGTTTTCTAATTNTTTATCNCTTGTTTTGCTCATGTTCNTATTTATGTTTAAAGGTTAAGGCATAAAGTTTCATCTTTTTAATCATGGCCAGTAATCCGTTGGCACGAGTTTGAGANAACTGATCTTTTAANCCAATTNTTTCAATAAAATCTAAATTACAATTTAGTATNTCATCATATTTTTGATTTGAAAATAATCTTATNAGNANNGCAATAATTCCNTTTGTCATGATNGCATCACTATCAGCNATATAGNTTATTTTCTTATTATTACTATCAGCATGNAGCCAAACTTTACTTTGACATCCTTTAATTATNTTCTCGTCNGTNTTGTAATTANTTTCCATTTTNGGAAGCTCTTTTGAAATATCAATTAAATANTCATANTTTTGAGTCCAATTATCAAACATCTCAAATTCNTCTANAATACTTTTTTCTATNTCTTTAATTGAGTTCATAAAAAGCTTATGACAACATNTTTATAGCNCNGTTTATTGCATCAACGCACNTGTTTATTTCTTCTTTAGTATTGTATANNCCGAATGANATTCTTGCTGTTCCTGGGATTTTNTATTTATCCATAATTGGTTGTGTGCAGTGATTNCCTGTTCTTATTGCAATTCCCATTTTGTCAATAATAACACCAATATCATATGGATGTATNTTTTTNATATTAAATGAGATAATACCAGTTTTATTTTTGGATGTTCCATAAATTTNCATNCCAGGNATTGANTGCANTTTTTCTGTGGCATATTCTAGAAGTGTGTTTTCGTATTCNTGGATANTATTCAAACCAATGTTTTTTATNAACTCAACCGCATATTTTGTTGCAATAACACCAGNAATATTTGGAGTTCCTGCTTCAAANTTATGTGGAAGATCTGCATAAATACTTTTATTCAAGTACACTTCCTTGATCATTTCACCACCNCCCTGATAAGGGGGNAGTTCATTTAAAGCTTCTTCTTTTCCATATAAAATACCAACGCCAGTTGGACCATAAATTTTATGTGCNGAAAAGCAATAAAAGTCAGCATCAATTTTTTGCATATCTAGCGGAATATGTGACGCAGCNTGCGCNCCATCAATCANNATTCTTGNTCCAACNTTTCTAGAGCATTTAATTATTTCAGAAATAGGATTTATTGTNCCAAGAGTATTTGAAANGTGAGAAANAGAAACTAACTTTGTTTTTTTTGATAGAANATTTTCAAAATGAGCTAAATCCAATTCACCTTTNTCAGTAATTTTTATAATCTTTAACTTNGCTCCACTTTTTTGACAACACATTTGCCAAGGAACAATATTAGAGTGGTGTTCTAGTTCTGAAATGANAACTTCATCACCATCTTTTAGNAGTGAAGCGTAGCCGTTAGCAACAAGGTTNATAGANTCAGTTGTTCCTTTTGTGAANANTATCTCACATTCTTTACGAGAATTAATAAATTNTTTNACTTCANNTCTAGATTCTTCAAAATAGTCTGTAGCAATTTGACTTAANTGATGAACACCTCTATGGACATTTGAATTTTGAGTTGAATAATAGTTTNATATCGCATCAATCACNACTTTTGGNTTGTGCGTNGTTGCTCCATTNTCNAAGTAAATTAANTCATTTCCATCAATTTTCTCTTNGAGAATTGGAAATTNNTCTCGAATNGCATTAATNTTAATCATACTAAACTAAAATCTAAATCAACATTTAATTTTTTAGCTAATACGTCTCNTATTAATTTTTGNAACTCAGATATTGAAACCTTATCTATAACTTCNGATGTAAATGCNTATGTCAANACAGCTTTTGCNTCNTCNACACCAATACCTCTACTTCTCATGTAAAAAAGAGCTTCTTGGTCTAGCTGACCAATNGTACAGCCATGACTACATTTAACATCATCAGCATAAATTTCTAATTGTGGNTTNCTATCAATTGAAGATAAATCACTAAGCAANANATTATTATTAGATTGAAAAGCATCAATTTTTTGAGCGTCTTTTCTNACCATGATTTTNCCATTGAACACACCTTNTGATTTATCTAGATAAATACCTTTATACATTTCATTACTTCNACAATGTGCATTTTTATGATCTACGAAAGTGTGATTATCAGCTAACTGATCTCTATCAATTAAAGAAATNCCGTTCATATTACTTTCACAATTTTTTCCATTTTGNTCGAAATTTAAATTGTTNCGCACAAAGTCNCCTCCAAAAATAAAAGTATTNACAAGTGCAGTAGANNTCNTNTNNTGAAAAATNTTCATGCAGTCAATTAGCTTGGAACTNGGNGTATTNTTTTGGANNTTATTAAATTCTANATTAGAGTTTTCTTCACACAATATTTTTGTNAAATTATTTACTAAAGAANNACTATTACTTANATCNTATATTTTTTCTACGAACTTAATGCTTGAATTTTTCATTACAGTGATTATACTTCTGTACTGAGAAAAGCTGTTTTCTAAAGTGTTNAAAAATAAAATTTCTATAGGNTCTTCAATTGTAACATTNGATTCAACTGTAATGGTATAACCATTTTTAGCTAAAGCTTCATTTAGCAACGTATTAGCATNATTANNTCTACATTCAAAATCAGAAAAGTCAGAAACAGTTANGCCAGNTATATTNGGNANCTCTAATAAATTTCCATTNCAAAANACAATCTTNTGCTTAAGACCNAGACTATTATNTTNNATAAANGNGGCGTCTAANTTNTGATCAGTTTGNTTATTAATATTATAATCCAAACTAATTATNTTTTTGAGNGGAGTGTATTTCCATTCCTCATCTTTAATTGTAGGAAATCCTTGATTAATAAAGGAAGAAAACAATTTCTTTTTTTCAGAAGACAAATTGTTTTTCGCTACATAATCTTCTAAATTTTTAATTAAACTCACAGATTTTTTTCTTTAGTTATCCACTCATAACCTCTCTCTTCCATTTCCAATGCTAAATTTTTATCACCAGACTTAACTATTTTACCATTGTGTAATATATGCACATAATCAGGCACAATATAATCTAGCAATCTTTGATAATGGGTAATCACAATTGTAGCATTTTCATTATTTTTAAGAGTGTTTACTCCATTAGCTACAATTTTTAAAGCATCAATATCTAAACCAGAATCTGTTTCATCTAAAATTGATAACTTTGGATTTAGCATTGCCATTTGAAAAATTTCATTTCGCTTTTTCTCTCCTCCTGAAAAGCCTTCGTTCATGTTTCTAGAAAGATACCCTTGATTAATATTTAACAGTTTCATTTTTTCACGCATTAGTCGTAATAATTCTGAGGTAGCAATAGGATCTAAATTTTTAAATTTTCTTTGTTCATTAAGAGATGTTTTAATAAAATTAGATACAGATATTCCAGGAATTTCTACAGGATATTGAAATGACAGAAATATACCCTCATTAGCTCTTTCTTCTGGCGCTAACTCCAGTAAATCTTCATTGTTAAAAGTAATACTACCATCGGTAACTTCATACTCTTCTTTACCTGCAATAACTGAAGAAAGAGTACTTTTTCCAGATCCGTTTGGACCCATTATAGCGTGTATCTCTCCAGCATTAACAGTTAGATTTATTCCTTTTAAAATTTTTATGCCATCAATTTCGGCTTTTAAGTTTTCTATTTTTAACATTTTATATAATTTTTATCCTACTGATCCTTCAAGGCTAATTTCTAATAGTTTTTGTGCTTCTACCGCAAACTCCATAGGAAGCTGATTTAATACATCTTTACAATAACCATTTACAATAAGAGCAATTGCTTCTTCTGTACCAATCCCTCTTTGATTACAATAAAAAATTTGATCTTCTCCTATTTTTGAGGTTGTTGCTTCATGTTCAACTTTTGATGAGTTATTTTTTACTTCAATGTACGGGAAGGTATGTGATCCACATTTATCTCCCATTAACAAAGAATCGCATTGTGAAAAATTTCTTGAATTTGTAGCTCCTTTAGTTATTTTTACCAAACCTCTGTAATTCCCATCTGAGAAACCAGCTGATATTCCTTTTGCAATTATTGTGCTTTTTGTGTTTTTTCCAAGATGAATCATTTTAGTTCCGGTGTCTGCTTGTTGTTTGTTGTTTGTAACGGCTACTGAAAAAAACTCTCCAATAGAATTATCTCCTTTTAAAATACAGGAAGGATATTTCCATGTCACAGCAGATCCAGTCTCCACCTGAGTCCAAGAAATTTTAGAATTTTGATAGCATACACCTCTTTTAGTTACAAAATTAAAAACACCGCCATTTCCATTTTTGTCTCCAGGATACCAGTTTTGCACAGTTGAATACTTTATGTCGGCATTATCTAATGCAATTAATTCTACTACTGCAGCATGTAATTGATTTTCATCTCGCATAGGAGCCGTACAACCTTCAAGGTAACTTACTTGAGCACCTTCGTCAGCAATAAGAAGAGTTCTTTCAAATTGACCTGTGCCCGCTTCATTAATTCTAAAATACGTAGATAATTCCATTGGACACTTGACCCCTTTTGGAATATAACAAAAAGATCCGTCAGAAAAAACCGCTGAATTAAGAGCTGAAAAGAAATTATCTCGAACAGGAACAACAGTTCCAAGATATTTTTTAACTAGTTCAGGGTGTTCTTTAATAGCATCTGAAATTGAACAAAAAATAATACCTTTTTCAGAAAGAGTTTCTTTAAAAGAAGTAGCAACAGAAACCGAATCCATTACGATGTCAACAGCAACATTAGCAAGTCTTTTTTGTTCGTCAATTGATATTCCTAATTTATCAAATGTTTTTTTCATTTCAGGATCAAGATCATCAAGACTGTCTAATACTGGCTTTTGCTTTGGCGCTGAATAATATATTATATCTTGATAATTAGGTTTTTCGTAAGAAATATTAGCCCAATCTGGCTCGTCCATTTCCAACCAAACTTTGTAGGCGTTTAATCGATANTCTAGCATCCAGTCTGGTTCATTTTTTTTNGCAGATATNGTTCGAATNACTTCTTCTGANAAACCTTTTTNAATAGTATCTGCCTCAATATTAGTTGTAAAGCCATATTTATANTCCTTNGAGGTTACTTCATTTAATAATTCTTCTTCAGTCTGTTTATTATTTTTCATAATTACTTAAATTANAGAGAGAAACTTTCACCACAACCACAAGTTCTNTTTGCATTAGGATTATTGAAAACAAAGCCCTTACCGTTTAATCCNTCAGAAAANTCTAATGAGGTTCCAACTAGATAAAGGACACTTTTCTTATTAATTANAAGCTTTATTTCATTATCTTCTATCAACTCATCGTCTTCATTTTTNACATTATCAAAACTTAGNTTNTAACTTAANCCNGAACAGCCTCCGCTTTCAACACCAACACGAACGTATGATTTACTTGTTTCTTCATTTTTTAGAAGNGTCAATAATCTTTGCTTTGCAGAATCTGTNATATTTATCATNNTAAAAATGTTTCTTAAATAACGATTTNCAAAATTAATAAATTATAGCGATATATTATCTATATTTGAAACATGCAATTTTTTGATAAAAAAGAAGAAANAAGAACACCAATTTCTGATNTTGGAGAATTCGNTTTAATTGAGCATTTAACAAAAGATATAAAAACTAATAATACAAATACAATTAAAGGTATTGGTGATGATNCNGCAGTAATAGATNTAGACGNAAAAAANTTTCAANTAATTAGTAAGGATTTATTGGTNGAGGGTNTTCATTTTGATTTAGCATATACTCCATTAAAACATTTAGGNTATAAATCTGTTGTTGTTAGNGTTTCAGATATAATTTCTATGTATGCTAAAGCCCAACATATANTTGTAGGNNTTGCAATAAGTAATAGGTTTACAGTTGAGGCGCTTGANGAGTTATATTCAGGAATCAAGCTTGCTTGCNAAAAATANAATTTAGATTTNATTGGGGGNGACACTACATCNTCAAGTANCGGCTTAANGATTAGTGTAACTGCTATAGGAAAAGNAGAAAAAAATAAAATAGTTTACCGNTCAGGAGCTAAAAAAAATGATCTTGTTGTAGCTTCAGGAGACTTNGGAGCCGCATTTTTAGGTTTACAAGTNTTAAAAAGAGAGAAAAATATTTTTNTAGAAAANCCTAAAGTGCAGCCAGANTTAAGTGGGCATGATTATATCTTGCAAAGACAANTNAAACCTGAAGCTGCAGAACGATACATAAAAATACTAGAGGAGTTAAAAATTCNNCCNAACTCAATGATTGATGTTTCCGATGGACTATCATCAGAACTTATTCATATTGCTAAATCCTCTAAAGTTGGAATAAACGTGTATGAAGATAAAATACCAATTGACCATACAGTAATGAACTTTTCCAANGANCTAAACCTCAANCCTATATATTGTGCTTTAAATGGAGGCGAAGATTATGAANTCTTGTTTACTATTAAACAAGATGATTANAAAAAAATTGAAAAAGACCCAGATTTTACTGTAATTGGATATGTAACAGATNAGTCAGAAGGTGTTAATCTTATAACAAATGANGGNTCTTNNCATCCGCTAGATGCAAANGGNTGGGACTCAATAGTAAAAAATCAAAANANATAGTTTANTCGTTCATTAAACTTTCTATTTCATCAATTTCAATTGGAATATTTTTCATTAAATCNTCAGGCTCANTTTCTGTTACTAGAATNTCGTTTTCNAGACGAATTCCAATTTCTTCTTCTAAAACATATATNCCAGGNTCACAAGTAAANACCATTCCAGCNTNGATAGGNNTTTTAAAATCACCAACATCATGAACATCAAGACCTAAAAAATGTGATGTNCCATGCATAAAATACNTTTTATAAAGNGGNTTTTTAGGGTCCTGTTTNTTTACATCNTTATNGTCNAGTAGTTTTAGNTTGATTAATTCACNNTCCATAATNTTACCAACTTCTGTATGNTAGTCANNAATTAAAACACCTGGNCTCAACATTTTAGTTGCTTCTTTCATCACGTGTAAAACCGANCGGTATATTTCTTTTTGTCTTTTAGAAAAAANACCGTTTACAGGNACTGTNCGAGTAAGNTCCGAAGCATAATTAGCATATTCTGCACCAAAATCCATTAANAGAATATCACCGTCTTTACATTNTTTATTGTTTTCAATGTAGTGTAAAACACAGGAATTTCTTCCAGATCCAATAATAGGCTGGTAAGCAAATCTAGANGATCTATTTGAAATAAATTCATGTATTAGNTCNGCTTCNATTTCATATTCCATTATACCNGGCTTAATAAATGGAAGAATTCTTCTAAATCCTTTTTCTGTAATATTNCANGCNCNTTTAATTAAATCAACTTCAANTTCAGATTTTATTGATCTCAGTCGNTGCATAATTGGCGCTACTTCAAGAATNTTTTTATTTGNAAATTGATTTTTAATTAAAATTCTAAACCNATCATCNCTACTTTGAACTAATGTTGTTGCTCTNAGATGCATGTTTTTGTTAAGATATATNTTTTTCGAATTTTTTATGANGTTTTTCAAAAATATTTTCAAACTCACTTAACCAGTAAACTTGTTTAATTCCAGAAACATTATAAGCATTTTTTTTCGAAAGCTTTTCTCCCTCCCATATTGCAATATGCTCATTTGTTTCTTTCAAGAACAGAAGTTCTTCAAACAAGTTTTTGCTTTTATTGTAATGAATTATTAAGATACTCTCTTCTTGATCAATTCCACTTAGCCAAAAGAGATCACTGTTTTGGATAAATGGCATTGTCCCATCTGAATTGGTAGGCATAACATCATTAGAATTAAAAATGGCAGTTGAGTTTTTTTGTAAATTATTAGCTAAAGATTTTCTGTTTTGAACAAAAAGATCTTTGTTTATTGGAAGATATTTCATTTTAACCTATTTA
>NZWA01000083.1 GCA_002697505.1 Flavobacteriales bacterium
AAATTAAATTTTTAATTTGATCTACTTTGAGCATAGACATTTTTTTTGCTGAATCTGCCTTAGCAAATAATAGAGGTGTAATTTCATTAACTTTTTTATCAGTACTTTGAGCACTTAGCATGACGGCAACTAAAAAAGTAAAGGTATTTTTGTGATCAAGTGGAATTTCAGGTTTGGGATAGAGATTTTCTAATGTTTTTATAATAAAATCTATCTTTTCATCATGATTAGAAAACAAAACTAAAAGTTAATTTTTTAAGTAATTGACTTTGCCTAAATTAGATGTATTAATAACGTCTATGGATTTAGAATAGGATATAATACTGCTTAACGTTTCTTTTTTTGGACTTAATTTTTTATGTTTTATTTTTTTTGTTAATAGATTTTTTAACAAGTAATTCGTAAAATTTCTTCTCATATATATTTTTTTTAAGTGTTATCATAAAACTAGTAACGAAAAGAAATTTAATTTATTGTACTAAAATAGCTGCAAATCAATATTGTATTTTTTTGAAAGTCTACGAATATTAATTAATGCATATCTCATTCTTCCTAGTGATGTATTTATACTAACTCCTGTTAAATCTGATATTTTCTTAAATGACATGTCTTCAAAATACCTTAATTTAACTACTTCTTTCTGATCATTTGGAAGTTGATCAATTATTTTGTTTAAATCTCTATGAATTTGTTTTTGTATAACTCTTTGCTCCTGAGACATTTCTCCATTTTCAATTATATCAAAAATATCAAAATCATTATTTGGTTTAATATTTTTTTGTTTTGATATTTTTCTAAAATGATCGATAATCAGATTATGTGCAATCCTCATGACCCAAGAGATAAATTTTCCTTCCTCGTTATATTTTCCTTTTTTAAGAGAGTTTATTACTTTTATTAATGTATCATGAAAAAGATCTTCTGCTAAATCTAAACTTCTAACTTTTGAAACAATAAATGCATAAATTTTATCTTTATGTCTAAATAATAACTCTTCAAAACAATTGGAATTTCCTAGAATATATCCTTTAACTAATTCTTGATCACTTAACGAATTTACACTCATAACTTTTTGATTTTGATTAATATAAAAAGTAGAAGTGTTTAATAAAAAGGGTTTAAATTAATAATGCGATAAAATAGTTACACAAAATTAAAAAAAGAAATCAAATAATCCAAATCATATGTGTAATTTTGTATAAGTTGAAATATATACATTTATTTTTGAAAGATTTTATTAAAATAAAAGGCGTTAAAACACACAATTTAAAAAATGTTTCATTAAACATAAAAAAAAACAAGCTGATTACTATTTCTGGTGTTTCTGGAAGTGGTAAATCATCACTAGCGTTTAGTACATTATTTGCAGAAGGACAAAGAAGATATATAGAGAGCTTGTCATCATATGCCAGACAATTTTTGGGAAAATTAAAAAAACCTGATGTTGAAAGAATTGATGGTATTTGTCCTGCAATTGCTATAGAACAAAAAAAAAGTACTAATAGCCCAAGATCAACTATAGCTACTAGCACAGAAATATATGACTATTTAAAACTTTTATTTTCTAAAATTGGAAAGATTGTATCCCCAATTTCAAATAATGAAGTAAAAAAAGATAGTATAGAAAATATTAAACAATTTGTATTAAATAATAAAACTGATGCGTTAATTTTATTTAATTACATAAATTCTAATTTTAACAACAAAAGTGAATTAATAAAACAAGGTTTTTCTCGATTATTATATGAGGGAGAAATCGTAAAAATCAAAGATATAAATTTTGATGACAATAAATTTAAAACAAATGTTTTATATGTGGTGGTTGATAGAATTATAATAAATAACGTTGATAAATCAAGACTACACGATTCTATTGAAACATGCTATACTTTAGCTAAAAATACATGCTCCGTTCAAATTAATAATAAAATTTATGATTTTTCAAAAAAATTAGAAATGGATGGCATTTCTTTTATTGAAAAAAGTACTAATTTATTTTCTTTCAACAACCCCTATGGTGCATGCAAAAGCTGCGAAGGTTATGGCTCTATTCTTGACATTGATCCAAAAAAAGTTATTCCAAATGAACAATTATCACTTTATGAAGGTGCTGTAAAATGTTGGTCTGGAGAAAAGCTAAGTAAATGGAAAGATAAATTTATTCAAAACTCAATTGATTTTGATTTTCCAATACATAGACCGTATAATAAACTCAATGAAAGTGAGAAATACATTTTGTGGAACGGCAAAAACAAGTGTAAAGGAATATATACTTTTTTTAAGTCTCTTGAAAAAGATAAATATAAAATTCAAAATAGAGTCTTAATAGCTAGATATAGAGGTAAAACTACGTGCAAATCTTGTAAAGGAAGTAGATTAAGAAAAGAAGCTTTATATGTTCAAGTTAATGGAAAGAACATATCAGAAATAACAAAAATGACAATTGAAAATGCATTGATATTTTTTAAAGATTTAGCTTTAAATAAAGAGGAATTAGCTATCTCAAAAAGAATTCTTAAAGAAATTAATGATAGACTCAGTTGTTTAGTTGAGATTGGGTTAGAATACTTAACTTTAGATAGAAAATCAAATACATTATCTGGTGGAGAATCGCAAAGAGCAAACATAGCAAAGTCAATTAGCAATTCGCTTGTTGGCTCAATGTATATACTTGATGAACCAAGTATAGGACTACATTCAAGAGATACACATAACTTAATTAAGTTACTAAAAAAATTAAGAGATATTGGTAATACAGTTATAGTTGTTGAACACGATGAAGAAATTATTAATCAATCAGATATAATAATTGACATTGGACCTAATGCAGGTAAATATGGAGGAGAAATAGTTTACAATGGATCTCCAAAAAAAATCAATAAAAAAACAAACAGCCTAACATCAAATTATTTAACAAATATACTTAAGATACCTATACCCAAGTCTAGAAAAAATTTAAGCAAAAAAATCAATATCTTTGGAATAAATAAACACAACTTACAAAATATTGATGTTGAAATACCACTAAGAGGATTAGTTGTAATTACTGGAGTTAGTGGCTCGGGAAAATCTACTCTTGTAAGTGACATAATAAAACCTGCAATTGAAAATAAAATTAATAATAACATATTAAAAGATATTACGTACAATGATATTTCATTTAGCAAAAAAGATATTTTGAATGTAGAATTTATAAATCAAAATCCAATTGGAAGGTCGTCTAGATCAAATCCTGTAACATACACAAAAGTTTACGATGATATACGAAAGTTGTTTGCTCAATCACCTTTAGCAAAAAAAAGAAATTACAAAGCTGGTTTTTTTTCATTTAATATTGATGGAGGTAGATGCCCTAATTGCAAAGGAGATGGTGAAATTAAAATCGAAATGCAATTTATGGCTGATGTTTATATTAAATGTGAAGATTGTAACGGTAAAAAATTTAAAGAGGAAGTCTTAGATGTTAAATGCTTTGATAAAAATATATATGAAATACTCAATCTATCTATTGAAGAGGCAATTATACTTTTTAAAAAAAATGGGGAAAATAAAATTGCAAGTAAGCTCCAACCTTTGATTGATGTTGGCTTAAAATATTTAACATTAGGACAATCATCCAACACTCTTAGTGGAGGTGAAGCGCAAAGAATTAAACTTGCATCTTTTTTAACCAAATCACTAAATAATCAAAATACACTATTTATTTTTGATGAGCCAACAACAGGTTTACACTTTCATGACATTAGTAAACTTCTAAAATCTTTTAATCATTTAATTGATAATGGCAATTCAATTATTTGCATAGAACATAATTTAGATGTTATTAAATGTGCCGATTGGATTATTGATCTTGGTCCTGAGGGCGGTGAAAAAGGTGGTGAAATAATTTTTAAAGGAACGCCTGAAGATTTAGTGAATTGCAAAAACTCAATTACTGGAAAATACCTTAAAACAAAAATGTAAATATCTATTTTGACAAATAGTCTTGTAAAATAATTGTAGCGCTCACCTTATCTACTAATTCCTTCTTTCTTCTATTTTTTTTTATTTATACCACTACTTACTATTGTTTGTTTTGCAATTTTTGAAGTAAACCTTTCATCAAATTTATTCACTGGGATATTAGGAAAGTTTGTTATTAATCTTTTAATAAATCCATTTACATGATTTGTTAAATCTGTTATTTTACCGTCTAAATTTATTGGATAACCAACAACAATAAAATCTATTTTTTCTTTTTTGATTAGATCATCTAAATATTTATTTAAATCATTAGTACGTACTGTACATAATGAAAAAGCTATTTTATGATCATTATCAGAAATTGATAGTCCAGTTTTTTTGAGACCATAATCTATACCAAGGGCCTTCCCCATAATTTACCTATTAACTATAAATACTTAAAAACTAATCTATAATTATAACTTTTGATAAACTTTTGGTTTCAGTAACTACGTTAATTATATATAAACCATCTGATAAACCAGAAAGATTAATATTTTGCTTTGAATAGTTTTTAAAATTATTGTGATAATATGTTTTCTTCCCTAATATATCAGTTACTTTTATAGAAATATCTTTTGCTTGAGAATAAAGATCTACTGTTACATTTCCATTGGAGGGATTTGGATAAATACTATAAAAATCTTGACTTTGATCAACTACAGATGTTAATAAAAAAGTAAATGACTGATTATCAACATCTCCTAATTCAGAATTGATTGTGGTTGTAAAAATTAATGTTCCACAAGGATTAATAAAACAGTTTTCAAATGTAATTGAACTCATATTTCCTTGAGTATAATTGTTTCCATCAGGAACGGTATTAGTTAAAATATCAATACCTCCACCAAGTGTATTAGTTATTGTAAAGCTTCCTACACAACCAGCCAAAGAATCACATGCAACGATTATAGCAGAAGTATTACTAGGTGATATAAAACTAACCATTATCATAGTATTAATCATTATACTTCCTCCACCAGCCATTAAATATGCCGTTCCAATTGTATCACCAATGTTCATTGAAGCAATGTCAAAAGAGCCTGAATTGGAAACAATTAGACCTGTTGACATATCTACCTCACCAGAATCTTGAGAAACTTCGATTGTTAAATCTGACAGGTTATTACATATCATATTAGAAATAAAAACATTGACATTAGGAGTGAAGCTGGTATCCAACGCAAAAAATAAATCAACAGAATCAATACAACCATTTGCATCAATTACAGTTAATGTATATGTCCCTGATGTTGCAGGTGTAGTAGTAAATGAGACACCAACATTTCCTAAACTGCTAGCCATAAATCCTGATGGTCCTACTAACTGGTAATCATAAGGAGATGTTCCTCCAGTAGCAAGTGATGTTATAGTAGTACTATTTGCAGATAAACTAGCTTGCAGTAATGTAGGTTCAGAAACAACCATTGAATCATATAAACTACAATTATTCATATCATAAACTTGTAGCATGTATGTTCCTGCAGATAATCCAGTAATATCTTCAGTTGTATCACCGTTAGACCAAACATAATTATAGCTAGCAATACCACCTGAAACAAAAGCATCAATACTACCATCACTTAATCCATTACATGAAACTGAATTTATTGTACTTGAAATATTTAATGCTGTTGGTTCAGTTANTATNTANGTGTAGCTAACAGAACTACATAAAAATGAATCCAATATATTAACAGAGTATGTGCCAGNAGGTATATTATTTAAATCTTCAGATGTAGCACCATTACTCCANACAAATGAATAAGGCAATGTTCCTCCANNTGGAGCTATATTTATGCTTCCTGANGAATTNCCATTACAATCTACATTNTTTANAACAGTAANAGAAGAATCATTTGTAATTNCAGATGGNTGTGTTAGATTTANCGTNTCGTATTGTATACAATTATTAGCATCCGTTATAACAACACTATACTGACCTGCANTTAAACCTGATAATGTTTGAGAAGTATNACCATTANTCCATAAATAANTAAATGGTAAAACACCTCCACTTGTTGTANCGGAAATAGTACCATTACTANTANNANAACATGTCGGATTNACTGAAGTTAGTNAGGTTGTAAATAAACTTGGCCCAGAAACAGAAATTGTATCCACNAANTCACATAAACTAACATCTGTAATTCTAACTTGATAATCCCCTGATGGTAAATTTAATGGATTNACTGNAAGACCNTTCATATCAAAAAAATANGANGTATATGGTCCNAAACCTCCACTTGGGTTAACAATAATTGATCCATCTGATGAACCGCATTGGGAAGCATCAGTAACAATTTCATTTGCTTTTATATTTCCACATGGTGGGTAAACGGTTATAGAAATAACCTGTGAAGTNTTTTCAATAGCAGGAGCTGGACAGAAATCATCCTGAACTTTAATCACAAAAGTATANATACTTGGNTTCAAAGTATTTCCACANGNATTCAATACATGATTGCAAGATGTAATCCATTCAAAATAACCAGTTCCAGTACCACCACTAGTAATNAATGGTGGTGTAGCTCCAGTTGATATTTCTTCAAANGTAGCNCATGGTGGATTTTGACATGGTGTATTGTTTGTATAGTTNTAAAATTGTCCGCCTGAAACTTCAAACTTTAANTCTTGTCTTGTNCCGTCTGGATAATAATCATAATCATTTGCAACAAATTCAAAGGATACNGTATCTCCACAATGCACTGCTGTATCCCACTGAAATGGAGCTGGTGTACCTGGATAGAAAAAAGGAGGTTGTACTAAAGGTCTAACATTACATAAAGTATCTGCTCCTATGTTTCCATTAGTTGTATCACCTAAATTACATGTTGGAGGAACTAAAACAACTTGTATTTCCCTATAAATTTCTGATACTTTTTGACCACACTTGAANGCTGAAACATTGGTGCAAGTCACATAGTTTCCTTGCAAATTAGCTGGATAAAAAGTACGACCAGTAGAAGGGTTCATAACAATACCGTTTATTGGAGCATTTACAGAAAAACCACTCGAAAATGGTATTGCATTAATTAGATCTGGATTTGTGTAATCATAAGCTGGCGCATTGTATCCATCAAGAGGTTGGCCAAATGTATACACNATTGAATCTTGTTCTTCGTCAAAAGCATTGTGACTNTATGTAAAACCGTTAGAAAAAGATAACGGATCGTATCCATTATCTGTTTCTAAAATTGTTCTTGGTTTTTCGTAAAACTTAGGNGAAGANTCAAAGCAAATATCATTATTTGGATATACTGTACCTGTTGANTCAATAAANGGNTACATGACTGCTCTTAAAGTAAAACCATATTGACCAGTATTNTTTGCTAANTTTATAATTGCTAAATTTCTAGCAATATCTGTATATGTAAAATGCCAACCTAAGCTATCTGGTGATCCAGCTANGATAACAGGATTTGACTGAAAAATATGTTCTTCAACTGCTCCATTTCCATTTCCTGCATTTCCAATATTGCTTCCNCCGCANGAAAAAGGTGTNTTAGGACCATTAATATTACAAGTTGGTGACATATCATTTGAACCNAAATAATTTAAAGAAATAGAATTANTTAAAGGATGATTATGTACNGTAAGAGATTTATTGTTAACATCTGCTAATGGTANACCTTGACAGTCTCGGTATATTTTTACATTAAAAATATAATATCCCGTATTAGCACCAGANTTNATACATTCCCAAGTAATTTCTCCACCCATNAGATGGGTTGCATTAGTATTAAATGAAAATATTAGTGAAATTGTAAATAGGAGAAATTTTTTCATAAGATTTATTTTTTTGTAAAGTTAAGATAAAAAAAAATATTGTATAGTCTTATTGANAAAAAATTATTCNATGATAATTCTTTTTTCNACTACTCCATTTTCGTATATGAATAATAATGGTTTATTTTTTATATAATTAGAACCTATACCATTAACATCCACAATTTTANATAATTTNGTNTTTTTTGNAGATTCGATTGTAGAGGATACAAAAACAAATANNGGANATGATATTGTATCACCTATACANCCATCAAAATTTGTTTCAACAACTTTAATATTTTTATCACCAAATGCACCAAAACCAAATTCAATTGTAATTGCATTTGTNTTGTTACCTGATACNATATTAGCAGAATTACTAATAATCCAATTATAAGTTGAACCAACTGTAGGGCTAACCGAGTAAGTNTTTTGTTGAAATTGTACCGGATATTGAGAACCATTAATAGCTGATGTATTAACAGCATTATAGACTGTAAAAGCTTGAGCAGACGAACCATTGCATCCAGATGAATCAATAACGTCTACTGTAAAACTTCCAAGTGTATCNACTANAATTTGTTGTGTTGTTTCTCCTGTACTCCATAAAAATGAAGAGTAATTTCCTGCATCAAGAACAACCTGACCAGAAGGGTTACACAGTAGAGAATCACCAAATGTTGTAATATTTACATTAAAANCACCTGTTCCNGGAACGATTGATAGAGGTGAATTTATTGAACTAGCAGTGCAACCAGTAGGNTAAACTACTTCACAATGATAACTTCCTGCATTTGTAGCTACAAAATTTTGTTGAGTTCCTAACCACTGCATTATACCATTATTGAACCATTGATAAGATGCAAATCCTGGAGGNGCACTTAGTGTTACAGAACCATTACAAAGAGAAAANCCAGTTGTTGTTGTTNTAATATCCTGTGGAGANATATCAATAGTTGTAACACCNGAGCTTCCAGTACAACCATTACCATCNGTTACAGTTAAACTATAATTACCTGTTTGTNTTGTTGAGATTGAAGNCGTTATTGCTCCATTACTCCACAGATATTGATTAAAACCAGNTGGACCTTCTATTAAAACTGTATCTCCTTGACAAATAAAAACCGAATCGGAAGTTGACAAAGTTACAGGAATAGTATTTTGATATATTTGAACAGGCGGAGATTGACAAGTTTGTCCATTNGTATTNGTAACAGTAACAAAATAANTTCCTGGNTTGGACACGGTAATTGATGAAGTTGTTAACCCTCCATTCCACAAATATGAANTAAAACTNTTTGCAACACTCAATACCAANGGTCCACTACACAGCGAAACACCACTACTATTTATTGNTGTATTAACAACATTAATNGTTACAGTNTCAGAATAAATATTNCCATTACACTCTAGAACTGCTAAAATATCGGTAGATTGATTNGGAGACACATAAATTGAATCACCTGAACCAATATTTTGTCCNTTTGANAAATCATACCAACTTGCACCTGAACCGTAATGTATTTTGATTAATGGATCTCGTGGATTGTTAACCGGACTTGGAAAATTCCCTCCGTGACCAGTAGTAATTGTTAACAAATTGTTACTACCACAAGGGGTAACTCCAGGNATAGATCCTGCTGTTGCTGTTGAATANGAAACAGTAGTATTTCCTCCNACATAAAAACCATAAGTTGCCCCGGCNGGTATTACTACTGGGGNGATTGATATTTTAGCNGAATAAAGAGGNTTTGTTGNTGTTGCTCCAGCAGGTAAATTAATTGNAACNGCTGTAGCNACTTGAGTCCATCCTGTATTTGATGTCATTACAGGAAGATAATCCCCAGGATAATACCATATATCCATATTAATTGCACCTGAATATGAATAAGTCCCTTGAGAAAAACCATTTATTGTAACATCTCCAGCAGAATTATTGATTACATTAAACATTGTTCCGGAAGATCCATTTGAACTTCCATTAGCTAATGANGCTAGACTATCAATTGCNCCTGTACANGCTGAAGCNGGTCCGGATGTAATTGCAATTAGTTGAACTGAATCTGACAAACAAATACTTTGATTAGGCCCAATATTAATTTGTGAACTAGAAANNAAAGGGAGAAACAAAAAAATNTAAANNAATTTTTTCATTTTAAAATAATTTTCTTTTCCACAGATCCATCATCATATATATAAATTGAAGGCTTAAAATAACTAGTANTTGAAACAGATGTTANATCTATTATTTCAATAAGCTTTTTNTGAGTAAAAAAATCATTAGTTGTNGTTGATGTGCTTAATACACTAAAATTNTCAAACCAAATTTTATCACTTCTAGTAACNGTATATTTACAGTATACACCAAAATAATTTGAACTTGTAACNCTTAAATCAAGAGCATTACCCTGACTAAAAAATAAGCCATTAGTATCTAAAAAAAGTTCCCAGTTACCAAGATCATCCCTTGTTACTTTGATTTTAACATTTGGGTTATNNGTTACTAANCCATCTACTCCATCAATTATNTTATTGTGATTAGTTCCATTTTGAACATACAAACTNACTTCNTCGACATCACCACTTTGCCCACCTACTTTGACATATACCGCATCTGTATTGTTGAAATCGGTTGTTGAAGANGCAAGATAAACTTTACCAAAGTTGTTTGTNGATGGNGAAAATTTAAACTCAACATCAAAAATCCATTCCCCATTTGATAGAANATTACAATTAGTTAATAGAGTTGANGTATTTGCAATACTATCATTTAAGTGTAATCTATAGATAGAATCTACTTCAAAATTATTAANATCCCCAAACCATGTTGGATTNGATGAAAAATCACCATCCGAAAAATCNTCANTAAATTGCGCAGACAAACTAAATGATAAAAAAAATAAAAAAAATAAAACTGTTTTCATGAAATGTAAAAATAAAAAAAAAATACTAATATCAATGTACTTAAAAGACTATATCTATCAATACTTTATTTCTATATTTGCGAAAAATATAATATAAACAAACATGAGCAAGTTATCTGATAGAATTAATAAAATGTCTGAGTCTGCNACATTAGCAATGGCANGATTAAGTAGAGANTTAAAAGAGCAAGGAAAAGATGTTATAACACTAAGTTTAGGAGAACCAGATTTTGACACNCCNNATTTTATAAAAAATGCAGCAAAAAAAGCAGTCGATGACAATTTTTCCCANTACACNCCTGTTCCAGGTCTTCCNGANCTNAGAGATTCTATTGTNAAAAAATTTCAAAGAGATAACGATTTAANNTATTCAAGAGANCAAATCGTTGTTTCAACNGGAGCGAAACAGTCTTTAGCAAATGTTTGTTTAAGCTTATTAAACCCCGNAGACGAAGTATTACTTCCATGTCCCTACTGGGTAAGCTACTCNGANATGATTAAATTAGCTGAAGCTAAACCCGTAAAAATTTTATCATCAATTGAAAAGGATTTTAAAGTTACTGTATCTCAAATTGAGAAAGCAATTACACCTAAAACAAAAATGTTAATTTTTAGCTCCCCTTGTAATCCTAGCGGAACTGTTTANTCTAGAAGAGAATTAGAAANTATTGCCAAAATGCTTGAAAAATATCCAAATATCTACGTAGTTGCTGATGAAATTTATGAACATATAAATTTTGATGAAAAACATTTTAGCATTGGATCAATNGCATCAATGAAAGAAAAAACTATTACNGTTAATGGTGTTTCTAAAGGATTCGCAATGACTGGNTGGAGAGTAGGTTTTATTGGAGCACCACAATGGNTTGCAAATGCATGCAACAAAATACAGGGCCAGGTAACATCTGCAACATGTGCAATAGCTCAAAAAGCTACACAAGAGGCNATGCTCTCAGATCCAAGAANAACAACAAAAAAAATGCGTGATACTTTNTTAAAAAGAAGNGANCTNGTAGTTAAATTAATTAAGGAAATNCCTAATNTTAAGTGTAATCTNCCAAAGGGAGCATTTTATNTTTTTCCTGATGTTTCGTTTTATTTTGGAAAAAAGAACAACAATAATATAATTAAAAATGCTGATGACTTGTGNATGTATCTTCTGAANAATGCTTTCGTNGCNTGTGTTTCGGGTAGTGCATTTGGCAATNATAATTGTATAAGAATATCGTATGCAACATCAGAAAACATATTAATTNAAGGANTTAATAGAATTAAAAATCAGTTAGAACAACTTTCGTGATGAATTTTGATAANNTNTTTAATGANTTTGAATCAAAAAAAATACTTATTGTTGGTGATATAATGATTGANTCTTATAGATGGGGGCATGTAGAAAGACAATCTCCNGAAGCTCCAGTNCCAATTGTAAATTTAGAAAAAAAAGAAGATAGATTAGGAGGTGCAGGAAATGTAGCTTTAAATATTAAAGCATTAGGTGCTAAACCAATATTATGTTCTGTTATTGGTGAAGATTATTCAGGTAATAAATTGTTAGAATTATTGCGTCNAGAAAATTTATGTACAAANGGAATNATTATTGATAGAACAAGAAAAACAACCACNAAAACTCGAATCATAAATAATAGTGAACANATAGTTCGAATTGATGATGAAGATTTATTTGACATCAAAAATGAACAAAATTTACTANANCTAATATATTCAAAACTAGATCAGNTTGATGTTGTAATATTACAAGATTATAANAAAGGTGTTTTAACTNAAAATATAATTANAAATATTATNAAAAAGGCAAATCAAAAAAATATTCCAACTATTGTAGATCCNAAAAAGAAAAATTTTAAAAAATANAAGAATTGTACTCTTTTTAAGCCTAATTTNAAAGAAACAGTTGAAGGACTAAATTTTAAAATTGATGATTTAAATGACATTACACANGCAGCAAAAAAACTTAAAGAAGNTATTAANTGTGATATTGTTCTAATAACCTTNTCTGAAAACGGAATATGTATACACTACAATAATAAATTTGTACATACAAAAGCAATTCAAAGAAATATNATAGATATTTCTGGTGCTGGCGATACAGTTTTAGCTNTAGCATCTTTGTGTTACTCCATCAACATGNATTACGATGATTTATCAAAGATATGNAATATTTCAGGNGGTTTAGTGTGTGAAAAAGTTGGCGTTGTGACAATCAACAAAAAAGAATTAATAANAGAAGTGAATAAACATTTGTAAAATGATAAAACCCTACAATACATCTGAAAACAAAAANAAGGAAATTAAAAAAATGTTTAATAACATTGCAAAAAGTTATGANACTTTAAATCGTATTTTATCACTAGGAATTGATGTTTGGTGGAGAAAAAAAGCTGTNAAACAATTAAACAATCCAAAAATAATTTTAGATGTAGCAACNGGNACNGCNGATTTTGCAATANCNGCTGCAAAAAATACNAATGCAACAATTACAGGAATTGATATTTCTGATAAAATGTTAGAAATTGGTGAACAAAAAATTAAAAAATTAAATCTAGAAAATCGAATAATACTTAAACTTGGTGATGNTGAAGANACTANTTTTAAAGAAAATTCCTTTGATGCTATAACTATTGGTTTTGGTGTTAGAAATTTTGAAAATTTAGATTTAGGATTAAAAGAAATGCATAGAATTCTAAAAAAAAACGGACANGTNGCTATACTTGAACCTTCAATACCNACANTATTTCCATTNAAACAAATATATAATCTTTACTTTCAATTTNTACTACCTAAAATTGGAGGATGGTTTTCTAAAGACACNANTGCATACTCATACCTTCCTAACTCTGTAAAATCATTTCCATCAAAAAAACAATTTTTAGAAAAATTAAAAAAAATTGGNTTCACAAAACAGANACANATTTCTTTATCNCTTGGTGTTGTTTCACTTTACATAGCAATAAAATAATAACAACAAACGTTTAATGCTGACAAATGGAAAAAGTCTTTAGAAACATTACACTATTTTTAATAATTTGTTTTGCTGAAGTTTCTTTTGCTCAAAAATTTAAAAAACCGCAGAATCTTCCAAGATATGATTTGCAAAAATTACATTTTGGATTTACNATTGGAATAAATTCATTAGATTTTATAATGAACAAAAATCTNAATTATGTCGGTTCTGATAGTTTAGTNAATGNATATAGTAATAATCAATACGGATTTAATTTAGGTATTGTTTCCAATTTAAGACTTGGNAAGTTTACAGATCTAAGATTTATTCCNACTCTTGNTTTTGGTGAAAGAATACTTGACTACAATTTTAAGCTTAACAATAATAATGAAAATGTAATTACCGAATCCAAAAGAATTGAATCTACACTTTTGGATTTTCCTTTTCACTTAAAATATAAATCTGAAAGGTATAATAATATACGAACATTCATNATTACAGGAATNAAATATAGTTTAGACATTGCCTCACAAGACAAAATTGATGATGAAGGAGANGAACTTGTAAAACTAAAAAAACATGATGTTATGGCAGAAATTGGTTTTGGTNTAGATTTTTACTTAGAGTATTTTAAATTTTCTCCACAAATCAAATTATCACATGGAATTCTTAATGTCCTAAATAAAGAAAATACTATTTACACAAAATCATTTAACCAATTAAGAACTAATGGTTGGATGCTTTCATTTACTTTCGAATAATCTTCATATCTCACTGATATTTAGATATTTACTTTTTTTTATTATATTTGGCGCGTTGTTGGTTTGTGAGATTGATGTTATGTTCATGTAAATTCATTAGATTTTTTTTTTGAATTTGTTAAATATATGTTAAATTTTATAAATTAATTTAGATGCCTTCAGATCCTTTTTTCAAATTTTTTTTAATT
>NZWA01000084.1 GCA_002697505.1 Flavobacteriales bacterium
ACTTGATCTAACATCTCTCTATGTTGAGCGGTAACACATACTTTCGTTTCAAAAAAATTATTTTCTTTAAAAGCTTTTACTACTGGTGCCATTTTTATTGCTTCTGGCCTTGTACCAAAAACTATTAGTATTTTCTTCATTTGATTTTATTTAATTCCCAATTCCAAGCATCAATCATCGCGCTTTCTGTAGAAATTTTTGCCTGCCACTTTAATTCACTAATTACTTTTTGATTATCTGAGTAAATTTCGTCAATATCCCCATCACGTCGAGGACCAATAGAATAATTTAATTTCATATTATTTGCGCTTTCAAAAACTTTAATAGTTTCTAATACACTTAACCCTTTTCCTGTGCCAACATTAAACACATCCTTTTTTTTATTTTTTAATAAATAATTTAAAGCCGCAATATGAGATTTAGCCAAATCAACAACATGAATATAATCACGTACACATGAACCATCAACTGTATTATAGTCATTTCCATTTACAATTAACTTTTCTCTTTTACCACTTGCAACCTCGCAAATTATTGGCACCAAATTAGCGGGCTTGTCACTTGAAAAATCTCCAATTAATCCACTTGAATGCGATCCAATAGGGTTAAAATATCTTAAAGACACGCTTTTTAAACTTGAACGATTCAAAATATCTTCACACTTTTGTTTTGTTTCTCCATAAGGAGATTCAGCTCTTTTGAAAGGGGAGTTTTCAGTTACAGGTAATTTTTCTGGTGATCCATAAACTGTACATGATGAAGAAAATATAATATTATTAACATTATTATTTTGCATGTGATCTAAAATGACTTCTAAACTTCCTATATTATTTTTAAAATACTTCTCGGGCAATCTGACAGACTCCTCAACAGATTTAAAGGCTGCAAAATGTATTAAACCTAAAATATCTTTTTCTTTTTCAAAAACAGATTTAACAGCATTTGAATCTGTACAATCAATATTATAAAATTTAATATTTTTTGCTGTAATTTTATTAATACCATTAATATTTCTAACATCCGTATTACTGAAATTATCAAGAACTATTGGTTCGTAGCCCGAAGCAACGAGTTCAACCACAGTATGACTACCAATATATCCAGCTCCACCCGTAACAATTATTTTCATTTATTTTTTATACTTTAACTTTTCTCTTTGAAGTTTTTCAATGTGTAAAATCTCATTTTCTTTAAACGTCAAACTTTTATATGTTGCCTTCAAATCTCTGTTCAATTTTCTTAGTCCAGTTGGTTCAAGTGAAGCTGCATGGTCTGTTCCCTTCCATGTTCTATCAAGCGTAAAGTGACGTTCAATCCAGCTTGCACCTAACGCATATGCAGCAATATCAATTGCAATACCGAGATGATGGCCGGAAAAACCAATAGCTTTTACTTTTTTTTCAAATTTTTTCTTTATTCTAATGATTTCAAGCATACAAACATTTTCAAATGGAACTGGATAGCCAGAGGCACATGCATATAATATCAATCTATTTGAGTGATTTTTTTGTTCAAAGAATGCTACAATATCTTCTTCTTCTGGATGTGTTGTCATGCCAAATGAAATATGAATATCTCCAGAGTAATCATCTCTTAAAACTCTAAGCATTTCAAAGTTATTATTACAAGCAGATGGAACTTTAATTAAAATTGGTTTTAGTGATATAATTTCTTTAGCTGATGTAACATCCCAAACAGAAGTTGAATATATTAATCCTAGAGATTCTGAGTAATCTTTTAGGTCTTTATGTTGTTGTAAATTAAATTCTAAAAATTCTCTATGCTCACCATAAGTTTGTCCATATGAATGCATAGGATTTGGATGAGGTGCTTTATATTGTTCTTGTGATAATAATTCTTTTGAATTTCTTTTTTGAAATTTTACAACATCTACATNACAGTTTGNAGCAATTTTAATTAGATCTTTTGCAATATCAAAATTACCTTTNTGATTACAACCTATTTCAGCAATTAATTTTGGTGGNAAATAATTAGACATAATTTTATTTNATTAAATAATTAATAAATTCTCTAAAAACTCCATCTCCTCCTTTTTNATTTAAATGTATTATNCCTGGNATATTTTTTATNTCACTAACAGCATTTAAAGGACATGCTGCAATTCCAACATTTGATAATAATTCAAAACAATTAATGTCATCTCCAATATATGCAACTTGATTAATATCAATATTTTCCTTTTTACATAATTTTTTTANAACAGTTAACTTATCATTAATNCCATGAAAATCGTAATCTAAATTGAGTTTTTTTGCTCTTCTTCTATTTAGATTCATATCTTCAGTTGTTATAATNCCAACCTTATAACCATGATCTTGTAAAATTTTAAAAGCCATTCCATCATAAACACAAAACTTTTTNATTTCATCCCCATTTTCACTATAGTACATTCCCGCATCTGTNAATACNCCNTCTACGTCTGATAATACAATTTTTATATTATTAATATTAGATTTTTTATTTTTTATGATATACTTATACATTATCTTTTCTGCAATTAACCAATCTAATTCTTCATCAAGNTCAACGCTNGTATNTTCAGGCATNNNNTANANACCTATNTTACCTGNAATTCTATTTTTATTTTCTTTTATANTTTTAACGCTGTTTATATAAAANGCNCCATTTTCAATTAAGGTTCCTTTAAAATCTTGTCTTCTTTTACGCTTATTTATATCNTAATTTAAAGNTACCCCATTTTCGTNCCAAAAAAACCGTTTTGTTATTGAACAACTNACNACTGAATCAAAAGATTNAAAAAGCTCTAAAGCCTCATNAAAATGNTTNGTTTGGGTAAATGGTGATGTTGCNTGAACTANCATAAANGTATCAGNATCTNNCATATTNANAGANTCTATATATTCAAGCATNACNGATTCTGAGCTAGCTTCNTCTGTNGCNTTTTCATAATTTCTATTNTAAACTTCAACTTTTGAAAAANNAAATGATANAACTATATTCTTAATTTGATTNGAATCNGTAGCAACAATTATTTTGTCTACACTTGANTTTTGTAATGAAAGTAGATTCCAATAAATCAANGGTTTACCACAAAACATTTTTATATTTTTTANTGGAATAGATTTACTTCCTCCTCGTGCTGGTATAAATGCCAAAATACTCATAACTATTTGTTGTAGTCAATAAATTCTGAATAATAAAACTCAATTTTACTATCATCCGGATTTGTAAAGTAGGAGTAAACTTTACTAAAGATTGGTAATCTTTTCATTTGGNTTTCATCTAAAAGGTCATGCAATATTTTTATTGAATTTAATCCTTCTAATATAACAGCGTTTGATTTATAATCTGAATTAAAAAATCCTTTTCCAACTAGTAATCCTAAAGTTCTATTTCTACTAAGATCATGNAAAGANGTCATACATAAATCACCAAAACCACATGCCAAAAATAATGTNTCATCTTTTCCACCTAAAATACTTAAAAAAACTCTAATTTCAGAAAATGCCTTTGTTAAAATCATAAAACGAGTATTTGGTGAATTAAACTTGGCGTCAACTATTCCTAAAACCAAAGCATAAACATTTTTTAGAACACTTAGTATTTCAACACCTTTTATATCCNTTGTAGAATCAACATACAGAGAAGTGTTATTTATTATTGTGCTCACAGTATCATATTGACTTTTATTAGAATGACCTAAAGTTAAAAGTGTATCAGCATGTTCCATTACCTCAACAGCAAANGAAGGCCCTTTAAGAGATACAATATTATTTGAATTTAAAATTTTTTTAAGTTCTTCAACTATAATTTTCCCACCTTTTAAAAACCCTTTTGAAAGATTAACAAACANAGTTTTTGAATTAAAATTATCTTTATATTTTGATAAACTTTGAATAATTGAATTTGAAGGAATAGCAATAAAAATAACATCAGCTTTTTTCATTATGCTATCATTAGAAGATGCATTTAGATTTTCGGACAAACGCTTATTTGGAAAGCAAGATTTATTTGTATGAAAATCATTAATCTCATGTACCTTATTATCATTTCTTGAAAATAAAATGACTGTATTTTGGGTATTAACAGAAAGTTCATTAGCTATTGCTGTCCCGAATGTTCCTGCTCCAAGTACAATAATATTCATTTTACAAATATATTTTTTTTAAAACTAGTTTGAAACATAGCCATCAACATATTTNAANAATAATTTTTTTATTATTCNAANATCNTGTCTATCNCTTNCATCTTTAATAATNCTTATACATTCTGTCAAATCATTCATGCTAATTTTATTTTCTATAGCCCTCATAATCATAGGATGCTCTGAAGACACTACATTATCTCCAATTAACAACTCTTCGTATAATTTTTCACCGGGTCTTAATCCAGTATATTTTATCATAATATCACCGTCTTTATTTTCTTTATCTATTGGAGTAAATCCACTTAAATGAATCATTTTATAGGCTAAGTCTACAATTTTAACAGGCTCTCCCATATCTAACACAAACACATCACCTCCTTTAGCCATAGATGCAGCTTGAATAACTAACTGTGATGCCTCTGGTATGGACATAAAATATCTTGTGATATCTTTGTGTGTGACTGTAACAGGGCCACCATTTTTTATTTGTTTTCTAAAAAGAGGAACAACGGATCCAGCAGAATCTAATACATTACCAAATCTAACCATTGAAAAACAACAGACGCTTTTTTCTGAGTATGCTTGAAGAACAAGCTCGGACATCCTCTTNGATGCACCCATAACATTAGTTGGTCTAACTGCTTTATCTGTTGAAATTAAAACCATTCTTTCTAATCCTAAATCATTGGNAATTTTAGCAAGATTATAGGTTCCAATAACATTATTNTAAATTCCAGCTATTGGGTTAAGTTCAACTAAAGGAACATGCTTATATGCCGCAGCATGAAAGATTGTATCAACTTCATTATTAATAATAATATTCTTTAGTTGATTAAAATTNGTAACAGTACAAAGTGCTGGTATTATATCAATTTTTTGGCTAATTGCTTCTAACTCTAACTTAATTGAATATAAATTATATTCTGAATTATCAAGTAAAACAACTTTATTTGGCTCCAAATTTATTATCTGCCTAGAAAGTTCTGAGCCAATACTTCCTCCAGCTCCTGTAATTAATATATTTTTAGACTGAATATTTTGCTTTAGCAAGTCTTTTTTTGGAAGCACACTTGACCTTCCAAGAATATCTACAACATCTACATTTTTAATATTTTCAATTGAGACCTTCCCATCAATTATATTTTCTAAAGATGGTAAAACACTTACTTCAATTGGAAAAGATGCAAGCCTAGTAAGTAATCTTTTTCTTTTCTGAACATTTAGAGAGGGAATTGCTAACAATAAAACCTTTGCATTTTTCTTTTTAATTAATTCTTGTATAAAATCAAATTCATAAACCTGCAAGAAATTAAGAATAGTACCTTGTTTTCTAATATCATCATCAATAAATGCAATAGGNGCATAATCAGAGCTCTTTTTTAAATTCTCAACTAATTGAACACCAGCATTTCCAGCTCCATATATAATAGTTGGTTTTCTAGATTTTATTTTTGTATCCCATGAATATAAAATACCTTGAAATAAAAAACGTATAGTTATTATAAAAATATTAGTAATAAACCAAAATATTGGCAAAACTGATCTTGGTAAATCAGATTCTCTAAAAAACATCATTAAAAAACCAACTATCAAACAACTTATTGTCGTNGCTTGAAAGGTTGCAAANATTACCTTTACACCCATATATTGTAAAACTGCCTTGTATAAACCTAGTCTAATAAATAAAGGAATTGTTATAATTGGTAAAACAAGAAAAATCCAAGCTGATCTACTTATATAAAATAAAAAATCTGAACCTTGAGAAGGCCAAATTTCACCGAGTCTTAATGCAAAAGAAAAATATACTGCTAAGCATAATAAAATAAAATCTACACACAGCATTATAGCTGATTTATATAATCTATCAATATTTTGAAATTTATTTAGCATATAATTTTTTCACAGCTAAAACAACTCTATTAATTTCTTCATCCGACATATTTGTACCTGATGGCAAGCAAAGTCCTCTTTGGAACAAATCANCTGATGTATTATTAGTATATGACTTAGCTGAGCTAAAAACAGGTTGTAAGTGCATAGGTTTCCACAATGGTCTACTTTCAATGTTTAAACTTTCCAAGTATAAACGAATATCATCATTTTTAACTTTGCTTTTTTCATTTATTACAATTGTTGTTAACCAAAAATTTGAAAAATTATTTTCATTTTCNTCTAGAAATTTTATTTCATCTATACAACTCAGATGTTTTTTGTAAAACTTGTTGATATATCTTTTTTTCTCAACTCTTGAATTTAAAACTTCCATTTGCCCTATTCCAATAGCNGCACATACATTACTTAACCTATAGTTATAACCAATTTCCGAATGCTCATAGTGAGGCTTATCATCTCTTGCTTGAGTTGATAAATACTTNGCTTTACTAATAAATTTTTTATTTTTTGAGATGAGGGCTCCTCCTCCAGAAGTAGTTATTATCTTATTACCATTAAAAGAAAANACTCCAAATTCNCCAAAGGTTCCGATATTTTTTTTCTTATATGTTGACCCTAATGCTTCAGCTGCATCTTCAATCACTGGAATATCAAATTTTTTTGAAATATCTAGAATTTCATCAATTTTTGCTGGCATTCCATATAAATGAACTAATACTATTGCCTTAGGTTTTTTTCCTATTTCAATTCTTTCTTTTATTGCTTTNTCTAATAGNTCAGGACACATATTCCATGTTTCGTACTCACTATCAATGAAAATTGGATTTGCACCAATATATTTTATGGGATTTGCTGTTGCNGCAAATGTAAANGAAGAACATAAAACATCATCTCCAGATTTAACACCTAATAANATTANAGNTAAATGTATAGCAGAAGTTCCNCTGTTTAGTGCTGNAACAGAATAATTTTCGTGNTTCTTTGAAANTATTTCTTCAAATTTAGAAATNTGAGGTCCAACAGGAGCAATCCAATTTTTNTCAAATACATCATTAACATATTTTAACTCATTATCTGANATATGAGGTGATGATAACCAAATTTTTTTTTGTTCTTTCAAAATTTTAAAATTTTAGATAAAGTAGCAAATATAATCTTAATGTCAATCCATATACTATTATTATAATAATATTCTAAATTCAGTCTTACTTTATCTGGATANATTACATTATTGTTATACTCTATCGGATTNTCTTTTTTTGATAAAATCTCTTCTTCATTAGAATATTTTATACTNGCTGGNCCNGTTATTCCAGGNCTTAATTTTAAAATATTTCTNTTCTCACCAGTTAGTAAATCAGCGTAACCAGGAACATCAGGTCGAGGACCAACAAAACTCATATCACCTAACAAAACATTAATTAANTCNGGTAGTTCATCAAGTTTATATTTCCTTAAAATAGCTCCAACNGGAGTAATTCGNTCATCTCCAAGTACTGAGATTGTGTTANATTCTGANTTATTACNCATAGTTCTNAATTTGAACATTTTAAATATCTTAGCATNTTGTCCAANCCTCTTTTGNACAAANAAAATAGAGCCATTAGAAGTTATTTTTATGATGATCGCAATAACANTAAAGACAGGACTAAAAATAATAATCCCAAAAAAAGANAGTATAATATCAAGTATTCTTTTNAACATTAATTAAGTTTTAAAACTTCTNACAATTTNTTCCTGTTTTAATAAAATATTTANTTGNCGAATAGGCCCAAGGNTAAAAAAACGAAATATATNTTTAAAAGGGTATAATNCTTTAACTANATACTTTATTTTATTGGAATAAACTATATTTAATTTACAATATGCTTTTCTAAATTTAAATTTTTTAATTAAAAAACTTGGAAAATTTGTTTTATGAGATATACTTCTAGTACCATTATTTACATATTTAAATTTTCTGTCNTTNAAATAATNTCTATTCATNGANTAAATTAAAGCTTCNCTAGGTCTATATTTTANATATTTAGGATGAAATTTTGTTGATCTATACTCTGCATAATTTTCAATTATCATAACCTTAGAATATGCAATTAATTTTCNTTCATAAAATACACCCCAATATTCCCAAGAATCTGGNGTCGAANCAATTTCATCAACAAATTTTTTAACTGATTTTGNTTTTAAATANGTTTGATAATTATTAAATGCAGAAATATATACATCGTACCCTTTTTTAATTAACTCATCTTTTTTAATTTTTTTAACTTGACATTCTTTTAAACCTTTTCTTATTTTATTTCTTGTTTTTAAATCATAATCCATAATCTCTAAAGGNTTATCATTTATAATAAACCAAAAATTAGTTTTTTTGTNGNAATCAAAATTAGANTNCCAGCGTGCAAAATACATGCCACTTTTTTTTAGAAAATTTAAAATTTCCNCTCTAGAATCATTNATTTCAAAATGAGGTGGACAATCAGGTATTAAAGCGCCATTATATTTTCTCCANTTNTGCATTTAAGTAATTAATTATCCANGTATTCNATATATGACTTATTAACATCTACAATATATGCATGTGAGGGATATTTCATTTTTTCTTTTTCACTTGGCAATTCCATAAATTTTGGNCCATANCTANTATTTAAATATTTCTCTATTTGNTGAGGAACTGGCAANAATAAATGTTCAAACTTNATAACTCTAGGTTTACCTAAATATTGTCTCTTAAANGACCCCNTNTTAAANGGNGCTCTGCCAAAAAANTGTCCTACATATTTAGTGTTTCCATTTTTNAAATAACGAACAATTTTAAGTAAAAGATNTTTTACTTGCTTAAAAACTAAANATCTTGAGAGAAATAAGGTTAGTTTTTTAANTTTAGAATTTGTNATGTAACCACGATCAGANANNGCTNTTGCATTTAAAATTCTTGCTGCAAAATATTGAATNTATCTAANAAACTTATTGGAACTAGCAGAATGTAACGACATTATATCAATATAAATTCCATGATGCATTTTTCGATTAACAACATCTTTCTCAATAAATGTTGTATTATTCATTCTTAGTTTACTAAAATANAGAGGCATTTCATCNGTNTTTTCTTCTTGAAAATAATAATTTTTGCAATCAATATTTAACTTGATTTTAGACANAAATTTTAAATAATTTTCTCTNTCCATGAAAACATCAAAATCATCATCCCAAGGNATAAAACCTTTATGACGTATAGCTCCTAATGCTGTTCCTCCCATCAGATAATAAATAATNTTATGTGTTTTGCAAAAACTATCAAAATACTCAACCAATTCCAAAATTTTTGAATGTANTAACTTTAGTTCTTTTGGATTCATANGATTAATTTGAATCTTTTTCTTCTTCTTGTATAAGTNTTTTTAATGTAGACCTTAGGCTNGTTGAAGAAATATTTTTNGTGTATGGAAAGTAAAAAATTTCTACACCATGTTTTTGAAACTTNCTTTCAAGTTCTAAAAATATCNTTGATCCTTTCCAATCATCTCCAACAAACATAATATTAAAACCAATTTTATGTAATGCACTTAGCTTATCTCTATCTTTTTGGACAACAACTTCATCTACATATTTAATTGANTTTATAATTTCTATTCTCTGATCAAAAGTAATTATTGGTCTTTTATTTTTATANTCTTGAACAAGCTCATCAGTACTCACACCAACAATTAAGTAATCACAATTTTCTTTTGCTTTTCTTAAAATTTCTAAATGTCCAACATGAAATAAATCAAAAACTCCTGTGGTATATCCAATTTTTTTATTATTCGAACTCATTTTCTAAAAAAGTTTAAAAACAACCATTCTCTAAATTTATTAGGCACAACAAACTGTACAAAGAACCTAATTAAAATATTAAATGTTAGTCTAAATATATTAATAATATTTTTTTGAAACATAAAATATTGAAGTTTACTTTCACTAACAAAATATTTCCAGCCACCTCTTCTTAAATAAAACTCATCATTAACACGAGCATACACAATAATATCATTTAAGTTTGAAAAAATTGCTCCTGACAAATACATTCTAATCCACAAATAATAATCCTCATTATAATGCCAATCTAAATAACCTCCAGCTTCAATAACTTTTGATTTTTTGAACATAACTGTCATGTGATTCATTGGACATCTCATTTTTAAAAATTTCTTTATTTCTGAATGAGTAGAAGGTAAACTTCTTTGGCCTAAAGATATATTAATATTTTTACTAAACTCACTTATTATACCTCCAAGAATACTTGTTTCTGGATGTTTTTTAAAATAAAGAAGTTGTTTTTCAAATCTATCTTTAGTGCAAATATCATCACTATCCATTATTGCAACTAGTTCATAAGTACATTTTTCTAAACCAATATTTTTTGCTTTACCATGACCTACATTTATTTTCAAATCGATTATATTAAAAATATCCTGGTTTTTTAATGCAAAGTCATTAATATTATCACGAGTCTCTTTTGGAATTGGACCATCAATCACAAGAACTATTTCAGAAGGTCTTACAGTTTGATTTGATACACTTTCTATAGCTTGCTTAAAATAAGTAGAATTATCATTTTTATAAACACACATTAATACTGAAAATGGAACACTACACATATTAAAAATTGTTTTGAAAATATTTAATTAGACATAACTTTTCAGATTCATTTATATCAATTTTATCCAAAATATTTGGGGGTTTAGGCCAATAAATATCATAATAATATTTTTCGTTAATAGTTATTTTACAACTATATCTTGGAACAATATGAAAATGTACATGAGGATCTACCATCATTAGCGCAATATAATTTATCTTATTAGCACCTAATTTTTTATGTAAAAATTTTTCAATATGCTGTATTACAAGTTTAAACTCTATATATGCACTTTTCGAAAGATCTCCAAGATTGAATTTGTTTTCTTTACATATTAATACAAGTGAACCAATTGTAACTTGGCGAGGTCTATAAAGCACAACCCAATAATCATATTCTTTTATCAAATTTTCAGAGTATCCGAATTTTTTAATTGTACTATTCATATATTTAAAATAAAAATTTTAATGAACTTTCAAATAAAAATACTGGAAGTGTAAACAGAAAAAGTAATACAAGTCTTAATGATAATCTAGTTGTTTTTTTTGTAATTTTTGATGTATACAAATACAAGTCATAAATTAAAAATATTATCAATATCATTGAAATTCTCTCAGTTATCATTTCATGACCAATAATACTAAGACCCAATATAATTATACATGAAGGAAACAAGGAAGGTAAATTTTCAATTAACTTTAATACATTTTGTTTAAATTTAAAGATAAAAAAAATCATTAAAGATGAAAATAAAACTAAATATAATAAACTTAAATCTACTTGAGTTGTATCGAAACTTTTTAAATTTAAAAAAAAAGGTAACAATAGAATATATGATGTTGATATTAGAAAAGATATAACAGACCTATCTTTTATATTAAACTTATAAAATTTTTTAATTACAAAAACAGGCAGAACAAACATCATTAGATTATGTGTAAAAACAGATATTAAAAACAATAGTATGGATTTNAAATAATTATNTTTAATACAAGAGTAAGCATATANCAANANNANAGTTGCAAAAAATTGNCTNTANATATTTTCATATCCAAAAAGAAATGGAAAACTTGTCATTAAAACCACTATAACACCNTGACCTAAATTATTANATTTTATTTTTTTAGTGCTTTTAATTAGCAANATAATCCATAAAAANTCCAATATAATAAAAGTAAAAAAAGGAGATTCTGTAAGCCAATAAACTAACCTTATAGTAAACCAAAANATAAATTCGCGNNTATAATAAAAACTNTCTAAAAANAAAGAACTTTGCATCTCNGTTGTATAAGTTATAATGTCAATTTCAAAACCATTAAANTAAAANGCTTGTAATCGAACAATTATCAAAAAAATAAAAGTAGANGGTATATATAGATATTTTAAAANAGAATTACTTTCAAGTATAAGAGTTATAACNCCCAANAAAGATAAAACACAAAATGCTATAAATTCCATNAACTTACAATTTTAATTTTGTAAAACCTATATACTGAATATAATGACATCAACATAAACAGAAAAGATAAAACATAAATTGTTANTCAGAGAGTTTTCTCTTGCNCTTGATGCATTAAAANTAAAGTAAANAAATAAACCAACTNAAAANANAGAAAAAATAATTGCCAATATGTTTGCATCTTTTTTTATTTTGNTTTGGGCTAAACTAAAAAATGGTTGAAATAATGCAGANGCAATAAATATAAANACAAAACTAATACTTAAATCTTTTGCATATGCAAAAGTACTTAAAGTATCTTGTTGAGTNAAAGCTCCTCTTTGAAAGATAAATTGTATTGTNATTTCACCATATANATCAANNANATNTACTAGCAATATNCCTAAGCCTAACGCAATAAAAAAAGAAAATAAAATAATTTTTANATCATTTTTTACNGATAACTTAGCTAAAACTAGTGTGTTAATATTCAAAATAACTGCTGTTAGNAGTGCATTAAGTAATACAACTGAATAATTAAAAAANGTTATGTTATTATCATTATCAAGTCCAGCTATAAATCTAGAAAAAATAACTATTACATTTGCAAGNTTACCTAATAACATCACAGATANATTAAAATCTTTTACTTCAAATTTTGCTTCTTTTCCTTCAGANACACTATATATTGGTCTTAAATACTTATATATCATTGAAAAGAAACCNATTAATCTNCTNGCTAAAANACCAACAACACTAAAGTANATTGNCAATGGNTATAAAAAAATTGTAGACATAAACATATCAACAGTNGTNGCTANNGAATTAGTCTTAAATTTACCTTGACCTTGCATTACAATCAAAAANACNGAACTATAAAAATTNATACATAAAATTACNCCAAGNAATAATGAAATAAATATAAATANTACATTATAATCACTACTATCNATGTAATAAACAATTGGTAANTGAATTAATTGACTTAANNCAAACAATAAAATCATAATTTTTTTAGAAATATCTCNNACTTGTTTTAGTGANATNTNTTCATTATTNNNATATAANTTTGAAAATTTAGATANTAAGGTNGCTTGNANAGCNTTNCCGTTTGANANNTGAGAAAATAAATCAGAAACAGTTCTTATNAAGATGAAATTAGCATATAATAATGAGGANCCAAANACAGATGCTAAAATNACTTCTTTAGCAAANCCAATAAATTTTTTAATNATATTTGAGCTAAACATAGCTAAAAAATCTAATGTTGATTTATTAGCAAATATTGCCTTNAAATTCATTATGAATTATCTTTTACTCCGATTTGATAATAATTGAAACCAANTTCCTTTAAAAAATCACTANTATACTGATTTCTNCCATCAATTATTGTATTTCCTTTCATTAATCGTAAAATCTTATTAAAATTNGGACTTCTAAATTCTTTCCATTCTGTTACAAGTACTAAAACATCTGCATTTTTTAAAACAGAATATTTATCATCAAAATAATTTACNTGTTGATTTTTAAGATAGAATTTAGCTTCNTGAGTAGCTTTAGGATCATAAGCATTAACAACACCTCCAAATTTCTTAATTGATTTAATCAAATTTATTGATGGTGCTTCTCTCATATCATCAGTTTCAGGTTTAAATGAAAGACCCCAAATTGCAAATGTCATNTCTTTNATCTTATCATTAAANTTNANTTTAATTTTATTAAAAAGNACATCTTTCTGCAANTTATTAACTGANTCAACTGCTGAAATTAACTGGGGATTATAATTATGTTTATTTGCAATTTTAATTAATGCTTGAACATCTTTTGGAAAACANCTTCCTCCATAACCACATCCCGGATAAATAAATTTATATCCAATTCTATTATCNCTTCCNATACCAATACGAACTTTGTTTACGTTTGCACCTACCTTCTCACAAATATTAGCAATTTCATTTATAAAAGAGATTTTNGTAGCTAACATGGAATTAGCTGCATATTTTGTCATTTCTGCAGATCTTANGTCCATATCAATAAATCTATCNTTTGAAANTAAAAAAGGTGAGTATAGAATTTTCATTTTTTCTATAACATGATTATTGTCAGATCCAACAACAACTCTATCTGGATGCATAAAATCTTTAATAGCAACACCTTCTTTTAAAAATTCAGGATTTGACACAANATGAAAATTATAATTTTTATTATTTTTTTTCATAGANTTCNTTATGACNTCCTTNACCTTATCAGCTGTACCAATAGGNACAGTGGATTTATTTACAATNATTAAATCATNAGAAATATTTTCNCCAATTTGCTTAGCAACTTGNAAAACATATTTCAAATCAGCAGAACCATCNTCACCCATTGGAGTTCCAACAGCAATAAATACAATATCAAANTTTAATGCATCNANAATATCAGTTGAAAANGACAAATCCCCTTTNTGAAGATTATTGANAACTAATTTTTCTAAACCAGGTTCATAAATCGGAATTATTCCTTTTTTAAGTTTTTTAATTTTTTCTTCATTTATATCAATACACATTACTGAATTACCCATTTCTGCAAAACAAGCCGCAGCTACTAATCCAACATATCCTGAACCTATTATAGATACTTTCATACTTATATGTTTTTTGAAACGTTCATAAAAATCGAAACAATAACTGAAAATATGAAACTTATTATTGTAACAACTAATAAAAATATCGGTATATCTCTCTTAGTTTCTTTTTGAGGTAAAGAAAAACTTTGTACAAAATTTAATGGCTTTAGTAATGCTAAATTGGTTTCTTTTAATGTTCTTAATTGAATTAAATCAATTATCTCATTTGAAGATTCATTTGGTTTTTTTCTACTGTACAAATTAATTGAACTATTATCAAATGATAAATTATCTAAAGACCTTATTTGTCTTAATTGTTGAACTTCATTATTGATTTCATTGATTTCTTTTTGTATAGTTATTTTATATAGATTATAACAATCATTAACATAAGTCAAATTATTAAAATAATGTAATAGACCGTCTTCAATAGAAGATATTATTTTATTACTTGTGGTAAAGATTTTAATTTCAAATTTTTGAGTAGCTACTTTTCTCTTTTTTTCTAACTGCTCCTCTCTCATTATTTCTACAGCTTCAATCTTTTTAAGATCAACAAGTAAATCTTTTTTAATATTTAATTTTTTTTCTAAAAGTGATAAATCATTATTATATATATCAGTATTGAGTTGATTAATTAAATTGATAGCTGTCCTTTGATTTAAATATATTCCTCTATCGGCTGGTATTCTTTCAAATTCAGAAATTCCTGAAGTCGCTATTGCACTTAATTCATAACTTTTTTCTTCAAATTTTGTGTACAAAAAGCCAACAAAAAGACCTATTAAAGTAATTGATATAATCACAGATTTGAAATTTATAAAAAACAGTATTAGTTCTTTAAATAATTGTCTTAAACTTAATTCTTCGTTCATAATATTTTTTTTAAAGTTTCCAAGTTGAAAAATTATACATCCCTTTTATATCCAAAAGTACAAGTTTTCCTTTGGAAATTTTAATAAAATCATCAACTTTATAATTTTTAAAGTGATCATGAGATACTGCTGCTATTATACAATCGTATTTTTTTTTATTAAAAAAAGGATTTTCAATAAAATTAAAATCATGATTATTTTCTACGTAAGGATCAAAAATTTCAACATTTATCTTTTTTTTAATAAACTGGGAAATAATATCTTTAACTTTAGTATTTCTCGTGTCTGCACAGTTTTCTTTAAAGGTATAACCCAAAATTAAAATATTAGAATTAATAATATTTATTTTCTTTTTATTTAAAATCTTAATTGTTTTTTCTACAATAAAGTTGGACATATTATCATTTATTTTTCTAGAAACATTGATTATATCAGCATTTACACCAAGTTTCTTAGATTTATATGATAAATAATATGGATCTACACTTATACAGTGACCACCGACTAATCCGGGTTTGAAGGGAATAAAATTAGATTTTGTTTCTGCCGCTTCGAGTATTTCATTTGTATTTAAATCCATACCGTCAAAAATAATTGCCAATTCATTAATTAAAGCTATATTTACATCTCGTTGAATGTTTTCAACAACTTTAGCAGCCTCAGCAACCTTAATTGAGCTAGCCTTATATGTTCCTGCATCAACAATTTTTTTATACATATTATCAATAAAGTCAGCAACTTTAGGTGAAGAACCGCTTGTAATTTTTATCATTTTATTTAAGGTAAAACGATCATCTCCAGGACTTATTCTTTCAGGGCTATATCCACAATAAAACTCCTGATTGTAATTTAATTTGGAAATTTTTTCAAGAATTGGAACGCAAAAATCTTCAGTAACACCAGGATATACTGTAGATTCATATATCACAATATTCCCTTCATTAAGATATTTTGCAACTAACTCTGTAGCTGACTTTATTTTTGATAAATCAGGGGAATTATCTTCATTCAAAGGGGTGGGAACAGTAATAATATAAATATTAGCATCAGATAATTTATTCTTTTTGGCAGTAAAAACTACATCATTTAATTCTGATTTAGTATTTTTTGTAAATGATGTTTGTAAATCTTTAATTCTATTGGTATTGATATCAAATCCTATAACATCATAAAACCTAGAAAATGCTTGCAGAAGTGGTAATCCAACATATCCCAAACCTAGTATTGCTATTTTATTATTACTCATCAAAGCTAAAAAAAGCCCCTAGCGGGGCTTTATAAACTGAATAAATTTTTAATACTCCCAAAGATCATGCTCAAAATTAAATAGCTCCTCTTTAATTCTCTCTGCTTCTAGTAGAGCATCTAAACCAACCATGAAGTCAGAAACATTTCGATCATATACTGTTGATTCTTTCACTATAGTTGAAGCAAACATTCTCTTCATAAAGATATCATCATATGTTCTTCTCTCAGCATCATTTTTTACTAAATTAAATACCTCAGCGTTTATTAGATAGTTTCTAGCTTCTGGAAAATACACCCAAAACATTTCTTTATAAGCACCTGATTTTTCTTTAGTTATTTCATCAATTTCTTCTTTCATTGGGGCTAAACCTAATATTCTAACATCCATAACAGATCTTTGCTTATCAAAAAACCACTGTTCTTTAACTTTCCATTTTTTAACTTCATTTCTGTTAAAACTCTTTTTAACCTCCTTTGTGATCATTATTCGTTCTCCTCTTTTAAGGGCTTCTTGATCTAATACATCCTTTGTTTCTACACCTTCAAATTCTTCAATAAACTCTTCGTTAGTTAATCTTTTTCTAAATTCATCATCATTAGTTGCATTACCGTATACGCGAAGAGTATTTCCTTCATCATCTCCTTGTGTGATAGCATAATATATTACATCAATTAAACTTTTTCTATCATCGGTCACATCTCCACCTTTTCCTTCATTCATAGGATAATAAAATGGATGATTAATTTTTTGTCTAAGATCAATCTCTCTCCATATTTTTCTTGACCACATAACATCTGCTTGTCTAAGATGTGCATATTCTTGAGTTTTTTTGGTTTGGTGTTTATTTTTTTTATAAACATCCCTCATTTGATCAGTTGGGATACCATTGTAATTATCTTCATCATTTGGAGATAAAACCTCTTGCGAGAAAGCAAATGTTGAAAAAATAAATGTTAATATTAATAAAATTTTAGTTTTCATAATTATATGTTTATTGTAATTCAAGTTCTATTACTGTATTTCTATCTAATCTTCTCTCCTCAGTATCTGTTCTTCCAGATTTACTTTGCATTTTAACTGATATATCAGTTATATATACTTTACTTCCAACTGGAGCATTCCTTAATAAGTTTTCTTGTGCAGCGGTGAAGCCCATGCCGTTTTCTTGTTTTGAAGAAGATGATAATCCTCTTGCATTTTCAGCCCTTAACGTAAACTTTTGAACATACCATCCAATACCATCAAAATCAAAATCTTTCAATTCTGCCATAACTATTCCGGTTGCAAGTAATTCATCTGCATCTACAAAGCCTGTTCGTTGTGGGTCAAGACTGATATATGGCTTTGGATCAGGTGTTCTTTTAACTCTAAACTCCATATCTCCCATTACTTTTCTTTTACCATTATCGTCAGTTGCATAAACTGTTATTGTTGCTTTAGATTGAGCTTGTCCTTTAGCTACTTGTTTAGGAATAGCTAAGTACTCTCCTTTAGCCTTATTTGTAGCTCTAGTTGTTCCATTGGAGATACTTATACTCAATTGATCTGATCTATATCCAGGAACAGATATTTTAATTGGATTCCCACCTACCTCACTATTTTCTAAACCTGAATATAAAATGTTCATACGAACAGGTGAAATAGTAGCAGATTTAGGGGCCACTCTATAGGTTGAAGAAAAGGGATATTGTTTTGTGCCAGTTTCATCAGCTAAATTAATTAAACCTTTCCACTCTTTTTGTCCTTCTGAGCTTGTTCTTATAGAATATTTACCTTTTCCGTTTACTACTCTTAAAGTATCATGATCACCTAACATTGAATATTCTCCAGATATCGAATCGAAAGTATAGTCACCAATAAATATGTCTGGATTTGAATTTTGATTATAAGCTGTAATAAAAACATCAGATCTAAAAGAATCTCCTCTAGTAACATACTTAGTTTCAGGGATGACAATTGCTTGAGCACCATCAAACTTAATAGTTTCTGAGTCTAGATTTCTTTTTAAATAATTAATTAAATCAGATTCTACATTTCTAATATCTGACTGAATTTTTGATAGAATAGTTAAAGCACTAACAGCTGGCATATTTTGAAAATTATATACTTGCCAAGATACTGTCGTACCATCATCTTGTTTGATCTTTTTAACATTACACACCTCATCAATTGTAGCTTTTAAATCTTTATTTCCGTTTGACAGACCAGTGTAATAATCTCCTATCTCTATTATTTTGCTTCTTAATTCATATGCTCTAAGCGAAGAAGTATCAGTGCCAGGCTTATCGTAATAAGGTAGAAACATTTCTTGAGAAGCATATCTATCACCTTTTTGAGATAAAAATGCTATAGGCAGTTTTTTTTGATTTTCTGTTAAATCTTCGAAATTTTTAGGTTCATCTTTCGTTGAAACTGCTTTCTCTTTATCAATTTTTCCATCTTCATCCAAAATATTTTTGTATTCGCCTAAGTATACTATTCCATCAGCTTTATTAACAAGTGAATATTTCATTTCTTGAATAAACATAAACAGTTCATCTGTTTTCGATTTAATATCCTTAACTTTTTCGTTTGTTTCTTTAAACTTTACTGGATCATTTATAGCAGCTTGTTCAAATGCTAAATATGTTGTACTGTTTTTATCTTCAATATTATCTGTTGTTCTCTGTATACCTACATTAATTTGAAAAAAGGAATTAAGTACTTCTTTAGAAACATTTAATGCAAGTAGCGCTGTAAGCACCAAATACATCATATTTATCATCTTCTGCCTTGCTGGATTTCCTTTTGCCATCTTTTAATATAATATTAATTAAAAAATTATTTATTTGGGTTCATTGCATTTAACATATTAGCATAAACCTTATTAAGTTGTTCTAAGTTATCAGACAAACTACTAACCTGCTCCTGAAATTTCTTAGAGTCTTCAACAGAGGATTGTAAGTTCTGTAAAAATATTGTTGTAGCTTCCATCTGCTTATTTGAAGTTTGTAGCTGAAGTTCATATAATGAATTTAATGCATTCATATTCTTAACACCTTCTTCAATCTGTTGATTATACTCAGAAATACTTGCTGCAGCAGCTACAGTTTCATTTAATCTTTTTGCTGATTCTCCAAATGATCTTAAACCATCATTTAAACTTTCAATCAATTCATTATCAATTTTGGCTCTTTCAAGTGCTTCATCAAGTTGTTGTGCAGGCTTTTTGTTAGCAGGATCAGACATATTAGCAAGCTCAGGATGAACTTGTGACCAATCAACATAATTTGCACCATAAGCATTATCTGAATGAACTTTCTCAAATGCAGAGAAAAAGAAAATAATAGATTCTAATCCTAAACCTATCATTAACATCGTTCCAGCTCCAGGTAAATTTTCTATCTTGAACAATGCTCCTAATATTACTACTGCAGCACCCCACCCATATAATTTTGGCATTAATATTTTATACCATGATGCTTCAGTTATTTTTTCAAACTTACCGTTAATGTTCTGTACAAAACTCATATCTATTAATTTTAATTATTTACTGTTATATTTTATTCGAAATCTTTTTTATCCCTACCCAAGAAGTCAACAGCACATCTAAATCCTATGTAAGACTTTGATGTATCTTGATACTCAAATGTTCTAGTACTTGTTTGGATAAAATAAGCGATATCTTTCCAAGATCCTCCTCTAATAACTCTTCTTTGATGTACTTCATGCTCAGGATCATCTTCAGAAACAATATTTGACCAATCTTTACCGTACTGGTTTCTTGTCATATCTTTGGTAGTATTGTACATGTTTATGTCATGAGCATAGGAAAGCGCTGATTCATCATATGAATTCATTGTCCACTCAGCAACATTTCCGGACATATCATATAGTCCATAACCGTTTGGATTATATGATTTAACTTTTATTGTTTTTGCACCTCCATCTGCAGTATAATTACCTCTTAGTGGTTTGAAATTAGCTAAAAAACATCCTTTTAGATTTCTAGTGTACGGGCCACCCCATGGGTATGGAGAATGCTCTAAACCTCCTCTAGCAGCATATTCCCATTCTGCTTCTGTTGGTAATCTAAAATCTGGTAATGTTGGTTCTTTTACGCTTCTTAGAAAACCATTCATCATTTCAGTTCTCCAGTGACAAAATGCTACAGCTTGATGCCAATCTACTCCTACTACTGGATAATCATCAAATGCAGGATGATGGAAATAATTTTTAGTGTAAGGATCATTGAATGCATAGGCATAATCATGAGTCCAACATAAGGTGTCAGGATAAATATGTACTTTTCTATCTACAAAAAAACTATTTCTATCTGTTTTACCTTCGGGATCTTCTGATGTTTCATAATCTTGATATTCACGTTGATCTTTTCTTGAAGCTCTATCAATGTCTAAAACTGTATATTTATATACAAAGACCCTAGTGTTATATTCTTCACCACCATAAGCACCATCTTGTCTTTCGTTGTATCTTAAAAATAGAGGCTGCTCAACTCCTTCTTCTGTTGTCGCTACCAAGTCTCTCAAAGATCTTCTTAGTTCCTCATCAGCCCACCTATTAGTTCTGTTGTATCTTCTGATTTCGTCCCAATCTAATTTAAAAAATTCTGGAGAATTAGGATCTGTAATGTTTGTTTCGTCTGCATAAAAATCATCTTCCCCCATACTTTTATCAACTCTAATTGCAAATCGATCATCATCAATCATTCCATCAGCAAAAAGTAATGTAGCTTTAATTGAATCTCTAACCCAATTAGTAAATTGTCTATATTCGTTGTTAGTAATTTCAGTTTCGTCCATGTAAAATGCTCCGATTGATACTTTTCTTGCTTGTGAAGTATTTGCAAACGGAACATCTTGATCAGATGGTCCCATCATAAAACTTCCTTGAGGAATATAAACCATTCCATAAGGGTCAGTAGGGTTCCAAACTTTTCTATCTTGCACCCCTATTAATTCTCCATTCCCTCCAGAACCACATGAGGATAGAAAGATGATTATTGTACTAAATAAAACTATTTTTTTCATAATTTAATTTTTAATTTTTAAACTAAAATTCTTTTGCTATAAGAATCTTGGATTTTTATATCTTGTTGGATCTTTATCAGTTTTAATTTTAAAGTCATATCCTAGCATGAACTCTAAACTATTATTTCCTATACTACTTAAAACTATATCGTATGCTATACCGAATTTCAAGTCACTTGTAATATTCATACCAGTTAATATAGCTAATTCAGGACCACCTTCACTCAAGTTTTCAGCATGTCTGTAACTCAAACCACCCCAAATTTTGTTATCGTATATTACATTAGAATTAATATCTAATTGAGAAGTNGCTCCNTCTGATTTTAAATAAATTGAAGGATTTAAAGAAAGATTTGGATTTAAATAGTANTAATATCCNGCAATTAAAAAATAATGTCTNTCAAGAGGGATATCACCATCATCTGTTTCAATTGTTGGTTCAGCTAAATGTGTACTAGACAAACCCATGTAAACATCCTCAGAGTTNTAATAAAGTCCACCTCCTAAATCAAAAACAGATCCACTAGAGCTAGCTGCAGGAACTGCTTGATCATTTTGTTGTTCTATTCTTAGATTTGTAATATCGATTCCTGTTTGAACAATTCCAAAAGAAAGNCCAATTGCTAATTGTCCAGACCCAAGNTCTGTAGTATANGCATANGAACCTTTNANATCTAAAGTACTAAGCTCTACTTCACCTATCTGATCTTGAATAATATTAAGACCTACACCCCCATGAAGTAAAGAAATAGGAGCATCAACTGATAAGTTTAAAGTNGTTGGACCTCCTTCGAAACCCATATACTGACTTCTTTGAAGAACAGTNGTAGATATTGCATCTCTACTTCCTGCAAAAGCTGGGTTATTTGCTAATTTATTAAACATATTTTGACTAAACTGTGGCACCTGTTGTGGTAATACAGTTAGTGAGCAAAACACAAATAATATCAGAAATAAATTTCTTTTCATATCAGATATCTAAAATTTTAATGCGCTAAAATAAACATTTTTTAATTAAGTACCACAAAACTAGTACTCTATCTTATAAAAAAAGACTAAAANTTAAATGATGAAGTAGTTANGAAGTAAGCTTGTAGTATGTTTTTATCCATCTGTTAGGAACTTCTCCTTTNAGAGAAATTTCATAGTCNGAATAGGAACATGCTACAAAATATGTTTCTTTTTTTGANTTTTCTTTATTANAAAATGGNACACCCATCCACCATCTTGCACTTAGATTACTCTTGTAAAAAATTATTTCATTTTTACCATTNTCTANAGAAACGTTGTATTTNACACAATTTTGAATATTNGGNNTTAATTCCTTTCTTCTCTTNCTAAAACCTTGAACAAAATACCAAAGAATTTGAGATAATAATTTTGCNGTTAAATTTGTNTTATCAAGATTTTGATTATANTCAAACAAAGCAAAAGATGANAACTTATCACTAATTCCTGCATAGAANGCCANCTTACATGCTTCTGGACCATTGAANCCATTAGGATTTGAATATTTGTTTGCNGGNGCAAAAGCNGAACTGATTGCTGAAATATCAAAACTTAAAAAATCTGTATTTCTTAATATNGGTTCTGCAAGNTCAAGCTCTTGCTGTATTGTTCCTAANCTTANAGATTCAAAATTCATATCATTAAGCATAGAAACAGCAATTGGAGAATTATAATAGGTTTGATATCCAANATTTATGAANTGGAANAAAAAACTTGGTGAATGACTTATAATTTTACCNAGATAAGATTCAGATGANAAGAAATCTTNTTTAAGTCCAATATCAAACTTNCTATCAATTGACGTAAAAGTTATAAATTTGTTAAGAGATGCATANGCTTTGTAGACTGCATATGAAATATCATTACCTCCNCCAAGTATAANAGGAATAACATCATTATTAATCATTTCTTTNCANATATTTTCNATATCNCGAAAAGTTTNTTTTCGAGNAGANGATATTTTCATTATACCTAAATCAGCAANATTTGGAAAANCATAATTATGCAACTCAAAAAATTCTTCTCTAATTTGACATTTACTTTCNNACTCAAAATTTTTTGACCCCTCGTATTCAGGAACAGAAAAAATAACAATCTTACAATCAGNAATGTCTGGAAAATAATTTTCACAATGNATACTTATTAAACTACCAACCTGTGTACTTTGAAAACTTTCTTTTTTAATCAAAAAACTGTCTGGNAATGGTAAAAAGTAGTCTACTAAATTCACTTCTTTTTAACTTTTAACTGATTGTTCATTAGATCAATACATTCATCTCTAGANAATTNCTTTGGATCAGAATCTTTGGGNATTTTTACATTAATTTTTTTCTTTCCTTCNGNAGAAATCTGAATAAATGGACCGTACCTTCCGTTCAAAACCTGAACNTGAGGATCTCCCTCAAAATTTGCTATAATTCTTTCTTTATCAGCTTTNATTTTTAACTCTATTAGTTCTATAGATTTTTCTAAAGATATTGTTAGTGGCTCCTNNTTATCAGATTTCTTTATTGATGTGAATTTNCCNTCATATCTTAAATAAGGTCCAAATCTTCCAATAGAAGCAACAATATCCTNTCCTTTCCATTCACCAACAATTCTNGGCAATTTAAATAAATCTAAAGCTTCGCTTAAACTAATAGTTTGAATTTTTTGTCCTTTNAGTAANGAAGCAAATTTAGGCTTTGGNGCTTCNGGNTTNTCTTGCTTTTCACCAATTTGAACCATAGCACCAAACGGACCTATTCTAGCTGTTACNTTATGACCTGTTANTGGATCTTCACCAAGATACCTTTCTCCAGANGCTTTTTCGACATTACCAATAACATCTTCAACTTTCTCATGAAAATTTTGATAAAAAGATCCAATCATTTCATTCCATACTTTTTTTCCCTCNGCAATTTCATCAAACTCATTCTCTACTGATGCAGTGAAAGAATATTGCATNACNTTTGNAAAATGCTCAATTAAAAAATCAGTTACTACAATTCCAATATCTGTTGGGAATANTTTTTGTTTTTCAGTACCAACCAAAACATTTTTTTCTATTTCTTTGACTTCAAAATTAGANAGGCTAATTATTTTNGACTTTCTTTCTTCTCCTTCACGATTTTCTTTTTCAACATAGCCACGTTTTTGTACAGTTGTAATTGTTGCNGCATAAGTTGATGGNCTTCCTATACCTAATTCTTCCATTTTTTTTACTAAACTAGCTTCNGTATATCTAGCCGGNGGTCGTGAAAAAACCTCNGANGCNTTCGCTTCAACTAATTTNATAACTTCACCNACTTTTAAAGATGGTAATACACCTTTTTTTTCAGCACCATCATTATCATCTTTACTTTCTATATAAACTTTCATAAAACCTTCAAATACTATCACCTCNCCCTTNGCAACAAAAAAACTAGANTTATTAGAATTTTTAATTTTAACTGTTGTTCGATCAAGCTTTGCTTCAGNCATTTGAGATGCTANAGTTCTTTTTCNAATCAAATCATATAATTTTTGTTGGGANGCNTCAATATNTAAATTGNTTTTACTAATATATGAGGGNCTTATAGCTTCATGNGCTTCCTGTGCTCCNTTGATTTTTTTTGTAAATANTCTCCTTTTNTAATATTTTTCTCCAAAATTNTTAGTAATTTCATTTTTAATATCATTTAATGAATCTTCAGATAAATTCACACTATCNGTTCTCATGTAAGTTATAAATCCTTGCTCGTATAATTTNTGAGCAATCGTCATTGTTTGACTTACTGAATAATTAAGCTTTCTAGANGCTTCTTGTTGTAATGTTGAAGTTGTAAATGGCGCTGAAGGAGATTTTTTTGAAGGTTTCTTTTCTAATGAACTAATAGAAAAGCTAGATTCTTTACAGCTNGAAATAAATTGATANGCATCTTCATATTTTTCAAANTTTTGAGGNAACTCTGCCTTTAACNATTNGCTATTTNTNTTTTGAAATAAAGCAGTTGTCTTAAATGANGATANTGATTTAAAATTATTTATTTCTTGTTCACGCTCGACAATCAATCNTACAGCAACAGATTGAACTCTACCGGCAGATANNCCNTGTTTAACTTTTCTCCACAAAACTGGTGAAAGCTCAAATCCAACTAATCTGTCTAACACTCTTCTGGCTTGTTGAGCACTTACCAGATTATCGTTTAGCTTTCTTGGATTTTCAACTGCATTCATGATAGCTTTTTTTGTTATTTCATGAAANACAATTCTCTTTGTTTTNGATGGATCTAATTTTAAAACNTGTATTAAGTGCCANGCTATTGCNTCACCCTCTCTATCTTCATCAGTTGCTAACCAAACAGTTTGTGTTTTTTTGGCTATNTTTTTCAAATGNCTAACAACCTTTTTTTTATCTTCAGGAACTACATAATTTGGAATAAATCCNTTATTTGTATCTATTGCCATACCTCCCTTTTTAGGCAAATCTCTTATATGACCAATACTTGATTCNACTACNNAGTCTGAACCTAAAAANCCTTGTATNATATTTTTTTTTGCAGGAGACTCAACTATCACCAAATTTTTCATAGATCAATTTTTTTACAAANTAAATGAACTTTTTTAAAATATAAAAGACAAAAAAGAAAGTTAAATNAANTTATATTATNTATAATATAAAAATNAAAAAANACTGTCATATTGTCAGTTTTTTTTANTTTTGCATNTATTGTNANTTTNAAATGTTTGATAAANTNTTAAATGAAAAANTACAAGGTACTGCTTTAAAAAAAGAATTCAAAAGNNCCGGTAATAAAAAAATGTATATTGAAAGTTACGGATGTCAAATGAATTTTTCAGATAGTGAAATNGTAGCNTCTGTTTTAAGTAGAGAAGGTTTTCGCACTACCNAAACATTAGAAGAAGCTNATCTAGTTTTGATAAACACTTGTTCNATAAGAGATAAAGCAGAACAAACNGTTAGAAATAGATTAAAATATTTTCAATCTGTCAAAAAAAAATACAATAAAAAAATGACTGTGGGAGTCTTAGGCTGTATGGCNGAAAGACTAAAAGANAAACTNTTAGATCAAGANAAATTNGTTGATATTGTNGTTGGNCCTGATGCNTACAGAGATTTACCTAANNTAGTNAAAGAAATAGAGGATGGTAAAAAAGGAATTAATGTGTTTCTATCNTTAGAAGAAACATATGCAGANATTANCCCTATTCGATTATCNGGAAATGGTGTTACTGCTTTTGTTTCAATTACAAGAGGATGTGATAATATGTGTACATTTTGNGTTGTNCCATATACTAGAGGNAGAGANAGAAGTCGTGATCCAAAAAGTATTATTAAAGAGTGTGAAGAATTAATAAAATNAGGATANAAAGAAGTTACNTTNTTNGGACAAAATGTTGACTCATACTTGTGGTATGGTGGTGGAGCCAAAAAAGATTATAAAAANACAACAGTTGATCNAAAAAAAGTATGGAATTTCGCTAAANTATTGGATGAAGTTGCAAAAATCAACCCTGTTTTAAGAATTCGATTTTCTACATCAAATCCNCAGGATATGACTGATCAGGTTATTAATATAATTTCAAAACATAAAAATATTTGCNATTATATACATCTNCCAGTACAATCTGGAAGTAGTAAAATATTAAAGCTAATGAACAGAGGATACANTAGAANTGAATATNTAAATTTAATAAAAAAAATAAAAAATAAAATTCCAGATTNCGCAATTTCTATGGATATGATTGCTGGATTTTGTAATGAAACAGAAGAAGATCATTTAGAAACACTTTCGCTAATGGATATTGTTAAATATGACTATGGATATATGTTNAAATACTCTGAGAGGCCAAATACTNCAGCAGCTAAAAAATTTAACGATAATGTTCATGAAAAAATCAAACAAAGAAGATTAACTGAAATTATTTCAAAACAAAGAGAACACTCTCTTATGCATATGAAAAAAAGAATTGGNAAATCATACGAAGTGTTAATNGANGGAATNTCTAAAAAATCTAATGAATTTTATTACGGAAGAACAACACACAATGCNACAGTTGTTTTTGAAAAAGGAGNAAAAAANGTTGGNGATTATGTTAATGTTAAAATTAAAGATTGTACATCTGCAACACTNATTGGAGATATTATTTAAAATGAATATTTTACAAGTAAAAAAACAATTTGGAATAATTGGTAATNATAGTCANCTAGAAGAAGCTATNAATGTNGCTCTACAAGTTAGCCCAACAGATATTTCCGTTCTTATTNTNGGTGAAAGTGGTACTGGTAAAGAAAGTATACCTAAGTTAATTCATCANAATAGTCACAGAAAACATAACNCATATATTGCGGTTAATTGTGGTGCAATTCCAGAAGGAACAATTGATAGTGAATTNTTTGGGCATGAAAAAGGATCTTTCACTGGAGCTCATGAAAAAAGAAAAGGNTATTTTGAAGCNGCAAATGATGGAACAATTTTTTTAGACGAAGTAGGTGAACTTCCNCTATCAACTCAAGCTAGATTGTTAAGAGTTTTAGAAAATGGAGAATTTATCAAAGTTGGTGCATCAAAACCATTAACAACAAATGTTAGAATTATAGCNGCAACGAATGTAAATATGATTGAAGCTGTCAAAAAAGGAAAATTTCGTGANGATTTATTTTACAGATTAAATACAGTCAGCATNCAAATGCCTCCATTNAGAAATAGAGGTAAAGATATNCATCTGTTGTTTANAAAATTTTCTTCAGATTTTGCCGAAAAATACAAAACNCCTCCTNTTAAACTTACCGAAGACGCAGTCTTAGCTCTACAAAATTATAATTGGCCTGGCAATATTCGACAACTTAAAAACTTTGTAACTCAACTTTCTGTAACAGAAAANGAGAGATTAATTAACAAAGNGGTTCTTGAAGATTTACTNCCAAAAAACTTAACAAAAACNCCAATTTTATNTAAANANGATAATAAAGAAGATATTTCTGAAAGAGATATTTTATATAAAGTTCTTTTCGATATGAAAAGAGAATTAAATGAATTGAAGGCAATTACTGAANATNTGATNAAAGGTAAAAACAAACTTGATATAATTGAAACAGATAATTCACATGTTTTAGAAGAAAATGATTTAATTTTAAGTGATCAAAAATCAATTGAATCTCAAGAAACATTATCATTATTTGATCAAGAAAAAATATTAATTGAAAAGTGCCTCAAAAAACATAAAGGAAATAGAAAAAACGCATCATCTGANCTAGGAATTTCTGAAAGAACACTNTATAGAAAATTAAAAGAATTTGGNATATGAGANANATACTAAATTATTTTATGTTAGTATTTTCTTTAATTTTTATTGTTTCNTGTAANATATATTCTTTTAATGGAGCATCNATTCCTGTTGGGTCATCTTCAGTCAAAATAACAACATTCACAAATAATACCTCNAACTCTATNCCAAATTTACAACAAATATTATCAGAAAAACTGAGAGATATTTTTTTGGANCAAACTAATTTAAATTTAATTAATGAAGATGCTGATCTAAACTTTATTGGATCTATTGAAAATTATGAAATTAAACCTATATCNTTAAAAGCAAACGAAACTACNAGTCAAAATAGANTAAGTATTACTGTCAAAGTTAAATATATTAATAATGTTTCTGATCAGTATAANTATGAAACATCTTTCACAAGATACTCAGATTTTGATGGTTTATCAAATTTAAANGATGTAGAAATTGAACTAGTTGAACTAATTACAGANCANTTAGTTGAAGATATATTTAATAAAGCTGTAATCAATTGGTAATGAAAATAAATAATATTTTAAAGAATTTTGATCTTATTAAAGATAAAGAAATCGCTAAACTTGAAGAAATAAACTTCAAATATCCTTTTTTTCAGACTAGTCAAATACTTCTTTCAAAAGGCTTACTTAATATTAAAAGTATTAGATATGATGAACAGATTAAAAAAGCNGCCGCATACTCTAGAAACAGAAAAAAACTTTTTTTACTTATTATGAGTAAAGAAAAAAACAATAACGTAAAAAATAATGATGNANNATNAAATGAAACACCTTTAAACTTTGAAGAAAATGATACNCATTCATTTTCACANTGGTTNTCATTANCAAAAGTCAAAAAAATAAGAAACNACAGCTCTGAAGATAAAATAATCAATAATTTTATTGAACATGAACATNAAATTAAAATTAAAAAAAATGAAGAGTTTTTTAAACCGACAANAGCAGCAAAAAAATCACTCCAGCATAACAACAATNTAATTACACCAACTTTAGCAGAAGTTTATCTGAAACAAGGACATTTTGATAAGGCTATATCNGCTTATGAGAAATTAATTTTGAAATATCCACAAAAAAGTACTTTCTTTGCAGAAAAAATTAAACTAATTAAAAATCAAAAATAATGTATACTNTATTTTCTATTGTAATNATCANAACATCAATTCTNCTAGTNCTTATAGTTTTAATACAAAATCCAAAAGGAGGCGGATTNTCTTCNACATTTGGAGGTGGNAGTGGAAATCAAATAATGGGTGCAAAAAAAACTACTGATTTTTTAGAGAAATCNACATGGACATTAGCAATTGTTTTAATTTCATTAAGTTTACTTTCTAATTTTGCTATNCCAAGAGATNAAAANGGTAATTCTTCTATTAAAGCTGAAGAACTTATNGATGAATCTAGAACTGATGAAATAAATTCCGTTATTGAAAATCTTCCTGAAGAGAGAGCTGAATAAGCTATACTGACATTTTTACATAAAACTATGTTTGGCACGATATGTGCAATAAAACCAAATTAAATTATAAAAATATTAAAATGAAAAAAATAAATATTCAACCTTTAGCTGATAGAGTAATAATACAACAAGCTGAAGCAGAAACAAAAACTGCATCTGGAATAATTATTCCAGATACTGCAAAAGAAAAACCGCAAAAAGGAACAGTTATTGCTGTTGGAAAAGGAACAAAAGAAAATCCCATAACAGTTTCAGTTGGTGATACTATATTATATGGTAAATATGCAGGAACAGAATTAAAATACAATGAATCAGATTATTTAATAATGAAAGAGTCTGATATTTTAGCAATAATTAAATAAAATAAAATGGCAAAAAACATAACATTCGAAACAGAAAGCAGAGATACTTTAAAAAAAGGTGTTGATGCATTAGCAAATGCTGTAAAAGTAACACTTGGACCTAAAGGAAGAAACGTAGTTATTGACAAAAAGTTTGGTGGTCCTTCAATAACAAAAGATGGTGTAACTGTTGCAAAAGAAATTGAATTAGAAGACGCAATTGAGAATATGGGTGCTCAAATGGTAAAAGAAGTAGCCTCTAATACAAATGACTTAGCAGGTGATGGAACAACTACCGCAACTGTGTTAGCACAATCGATGATAAATACTGGACTGAAAAATGTTGCTGCTGGAGCAAATCCATTAGATGTAAAAAAGGGAATTGATAAAGCAGTCAATATTATAATCAAAGATATAAAAAGTCAGTCTAAAGATGTTGGAAACTCGTATGATAAAATAGAACAAGTTGCATCAATTTCAGCCAATAATGACAATGTAATTGGAGGTCTTATTGCAGAAGCAATGAAAAAAGTTAAAACAGAAGGCGTAATAACTGTAGAAGAAGCTAAAGGAACAGAAACCCATGTTGAGATTGTAGAAGGAA
>NZWA01000085.1 GCA_002697505.1 Flavobacteriales bacterium
AAGCTCAAGACTTGGATGTAAGAGTAATCAACGTTGTTGGTGAGGCTGTTTACACTGAAAACTTAGAAGAGTTTATAGGTGAATACACTAAACAGATTGATTTAGCTAATTATACGAAAGGAGTTTACTTCTTAGAAATCACAACTAATAATGGTGTGGTTAATAAGAAACTAATCCTTCAATAAATAATAAACATAATACAGGAGCATATGCTCCTGTATTAAAAATCTGGACTTTAAACGATACTTTTTTCAGTTGGATAGAGAAAAATAATGACTATTAACGTTATTATTGTCATTAGAATAACTAATTTTGCAGTCCAAAAATTGAGCTATGAAGTATACCTTAACAATAATTACAATAATTTTATTTTACATTTCACCACTTGCACAAACGGTACAAATTTCTATGGGAAACAATTATGCAAATCAAGTTTTCTATAGCATGCAAAATGGTGAAATAAAAAACATAAGTAATGATAACTGGGACTTGTCATTTACCACTGATCAGTATGCATCTACTATAAGAACCAATGATGGAAAGGGTGTTGAGCTTTATACATACCATCTTGGAGACACTTCTGATTGGCAAAATATAAATGTTTCTATTATAAATAATTTATCTTCAGGAATGTACAATAGCGAAATAAGCTGGTATGATGGAGCCTTTGAAAACAATTCATTAGGTCATCCTGATTACGGTTGGGGAGTTTATAATATGATTAACCATAATGTAACAGGAGATTCATTATACATTATTAAAACAATAAATGGTAATTGGAAAAAAATATGGATTCAAGAACTAACAACTGCTGGAGAATATATTTTTAAATTTGCAAATCTTGATGGGTCAAATGAAATTACTCAATCTATTTTAAAGACAAATTACACTGATAAAAACTTTATATACTTCTCAATTGATCAAAATACAATAATCGATAGAGAACCTATCAGTTCAGAATGGGATATTACGTTCACTAAATATATCAGTCCAGTTCAAGCTATGCCTTACCCAGTAACAGGTGTTTTAACAAATAGTAATACTAAAGTTGCAAAAGCCACTGGAGTTACTGATCCGCTAACATACTTTGATTACTCAAATCATAACTTTAACAATGACATAAATAGCATAGGCTATGACTGGAAATCATATCAGGGAAGTTATGTAGTTGATGCAAACAGATGCTACTTCATAAAAGACATAAACGAAAATATTTGGAGATTAGTTTTTAACAGTTTTGATGGAATGTCAACAGGAAATATTGAATTTAATACTGAACTTATATTTAACACTAGCTCAGTCAATATAAATAAAACTAACTCCTTAAATATTTTTCCTAATCCAACAACTCAAAATACAAACTTAATATTTGATTTTGAAAAAGAATGCCTTATTAATATATACGATATCTCTGGTGTGAAAGTTTATTCCAAACAACTTAATAGTGGAGGCTTAAAATTAATTAATTTGCCAACTGAAAATTTTGACGCTGGACTATACTTTTTAGTAGTTTACAAAGAAAATAGAGTTCTAGCTAAAGAGAAATTAATCGTGCAATAAACCGCTGCATGATCAAAAATATTATTACAATACTTATTCTTGTATGCACATCAGCGTATTCTCAAAAATCTTTTTTAAGTAACGACTCAATAAAAATCAAAAAGATATTAGAAGAGGTTGTAATAACTGGCCAAATAAAAGAAGTAAATATTGATAATGCTCTTCATGATATTAATATAATTGGTTTGGAAACTATTAAAAAGGGTGGTTTTACAAGTCTTAATGAAATTTTAAAATTTCAGAGCAATATTCAAATATCAAATGATAATCTACTTGGGTCACAAATAAATATTCAAGGAATTTCAGGAGAAAATATCAAAATACTAATAGACGGAAAACCAATGATTGGTAGACTAAATGGTAATATTGATTTATCACAAGTAAATTTACTGAACGTTAAAAGAATAGAAATAGTTGAAGGGCCTCTCTCAGTTAACTACGGGAGTGATGCCTTAGGAGGAACAATTAATATTATCACTAAAAAACCCAATGAAATATCACCTGCTTTTGAAAGTTATTACGAAACAATAGGAAAATACAACAACAGTATTGTTTTAAATCAAGAATATCAAAATCAAAATATTACATATTTTTTTAGTCGAAAATATTTTAATGGATGGTCTAAAGATGATAGTTATACATTTTTGCCTCAAATGGAGTTTGCAGACACTAATAGGTTTAAAAAGTGGAAACCAAAAGAACAAGTTATAAATAAACTAGAACACAATATAACTTATTATCAGCTTAATATTAGAAGCTACTATGAACATTTTTATGAAAAAATAACAAATAGAGGGTTTCCATTTGAATCCACCGCGTTTGCCACTGCTTTTGATGATTATTATTTTACATACAGAAAAGATTTCGGCACTGAAATAAATGCAAAAAAATGGAATCATAGAATAAATATTATTGGTGGTCACAACAATTACAGGAGAATTAAAAATACATACTTAAAAAATCTAACAACTCTTTCTCAATCTATTTTACCTGATGCATCAGCTCAAGACACCTCTATTTTTAATCTTATGTTTTTGAAAGCAACTGCATCAAATGACAAGAATAATAAAATTAATTATCAGATTGGATTTGACTTAAATGAAGAAAATGCAAAGGGGAAAAAAATAATTGATAATCAGCAAAACCAATCTGACTATGCATTTTTTTCAAACGTACAATTGAATCTTAACGAAAAGGTTATAATTAGACAAGGTTTAAGATTAATCTATAACAACAGGTATGCAGCACCTATTGTTCCAGCAACAAATGTTTTAATCAAGCATAAAAAAAATCAATTGCGTTTTTCTTACGCGAAAGGGTTTAGAGCACCTAGCTTAAAAGAGTTGTTTTTTGAATTTATTGATATAAATCACAATATTGTAGGAAACAAAAATCTAAATGCTGAAACATCAGATAACTATAGAATTTCATTTAGAAAAGATCTGGTATTTGATAAGAACATTTTAAACTTTAAATTATCAACTTTTTATAATAAAATAAATAATAAAATATCATTAAGTAATGTAGATGATCAATATAGCTACTTTAATGTAGCCGAATTTAAATCAATGGGTATTAATTTAAAATCAAATATATTAATAAACAAGTTAAAATTTAATAATACTATATCATACACCGGAATATCAACTGAACTATATGAAAATTACAATAATCAACCTGATTTCACATTTTTTATTGAAACAAGCAATAGCGTAAGCGCAAACATATACAAAGATTTTCAGCTCAATATTTACCATAAATATGTTGGTCCCTCACCTTCATTTACCGAACTGAATAATGATATTATAGAAACAGAAACAGATAGTTATCATTTAATTGATTTTTCACTTAATACTAAAATTTCAAATAAAATTTTTATAACGTTAGGATGTAAAAATGTTTTAAATGTAATTGATATTAATTCTAGCTCTCAAAACTCCACACATAGTGGAGGTGATGGAATTGTTTCTATTAATTATGGAAGAACCTACTTTACAAACTTAAAAATACATTTATGAAAAAAAATAGATGGATAATTATATTTTGCTTTATATTTTTTATTTCATGTGAAAAAGAAGAAAAAGCTATAGATGTAATTGGATGTACCGATCCTATTGCTTCAAACTATAATCAATTTGCAAATATTTCTAATAATTCTAGCTGTAATTACGAAAGCTACTCAACAACTATCCCTTTAACATCAAACTATCAAAATCAAATATTTTTTAATGTCAAAAACAATATTTTTGTTGCTGAAAACTTAAAATCAGAATGGGATTTAGCATTTGAAACTGGAGACGAGGGGTTTCATATTACTATAAATTCTTCTACCTTTTCTCAAATATCTTCAGTCAGTAACATAAATTTTGAAGATGTAAATTCTGTAAATAATTTAAGTTGGCAGTGGGACAATCCTAGCGGAAACATTGATAGTACAGCAATTGGAGATTTTAGAATTAATCCTGAAAAAGTTTGGATTCTAGATAGAGGACTAACAACAAATGGTAGCAGTAGAGGATTTAAAAAATTTATTATTGAGAATGTAAATGAAGAGTATTATTTAATGAGGTATGCTAATCTTGATAATAGCAACGATACTACTATAAATATTTATAAAAATAATAATTATCATTTTATACAATTTTCTTTCAATACAAATGCTCAAATTCAAATAGAACCTGAAATGTATTCTTGGGATTTACTATTTAGTCAATATACACATTTATACAAAAACAACACTGAAGTGCCTGCATACTTAGTTACAGGTGTTCTAATTAATCATTTATCAAATATTCAAGTAGCTGTAGATAGTAGCCTAAAATATGAAGATATTACACTTGATGATGCGAACGCATATACTAACTTTTCAAACAAAAAAAATATTATAGGCTATAATTGGAAATACTTTAATTTTGACACACAAACATACACTGTCAAAACATACATAACATATGTAATAAGAAATAACTCAAATGAATATTATAAGATGAGATTTATAGATTTTTACAACGACTTTGGAGAAAAAGGATTTCCAAAAATAGAAATTCAAAAACTTTAATTACTTAATTGTATTTATATTAGCCAACTATGGCTGGTATCTACATTCATATTCCATACTGCAAAAAAAAGTGTGTCTATTGTGATTTTTACTTTAAGATAAACACAGATGACATGCATGAGATGATAAACTGCATTATAAAAGAACTCGTTCGTAGAAAAAAGTATGTCAAAACTAGTCGAATTAATACAATTTATTTTGGAGGAGGAACTCCATCTATATTAACTGAAAAGGAAATAAAAAAAATTTTAAGCACTATTTATGATAATTATAAGGTATGTGAAAAACCAGAAATTACATTAGAAGCAAATCCTGATGATTTAAATATGAAAAAAATAGCTAATTTTTTTAACGTTGGAGTTAATAGACTAAGTATAGGCGTTCAATCTTTTAATGATGATGATTTGATTTTTTTAAATAGAAATCATTCACGAGAAGACGCCATAAGTTCTATAAAAACAGCTCAAAAAATAGGCTTCAAAAATATTAGTGCCGATTTAATGTATGGTCTTCCAAACCAAAGTTTAAACGACTGGGAGGATAATTTAAATTTACTCTTTGATTTAAACATCCAGCATTTATCAGCGTATATGCTAACATTAGAAAAAAAAACTAAACTTTTTGAATATGTAAAAAAAAATAAAGTCAAAATGACTGACGACACAACTGTAATTAATCAATATTATAGCTTATTAAATATAGCAAAAAAAAATAATTTTGTACAATACGAAATTTCAAATTTTGCAAAAGACAATGTTTTTTCTAAACATAACACATCATATTGGCAAAACAAATTGTTTTTAGGAATTGGTCCATCTGCTCACTCATTTAATTATGAATCTAGAAGATGGAACATAGCATCTAACAAAAAATATATTGAAAAATTGAATACAAATAATATTTATTTTGAAGAAGAAATATTAACTATTAATCAACAGTATAATGAATATGTTTTAACAAATTTAAGAACAATGTGGGGTATAAATATTAATGTGATTAAATCTCGTTTTGGCAGTAAATTTGCTTCACATACAATAAAAATGATGCAAAAATGGAATGAAAAAAAATATATCCACGAAAGTAATGAAAATGTTGTTTTAACCGATAAGGGATCAGTGTTTGCCGATAAAATTATAAGTGATTTATTTTTTGTTGAGAATCTCTAAAAAATACTGTTCGTATTTATCAACAATAACTCGCCAACTATATAATTGATCAATTTTCTTACAATTATTATAAATAAATTTATTTTTATGTAATAATAAGTTATTTCTTTTTAAAATTTTAGTAATATCAAATGCAGAATTAAAATAATAAGCATCATCATTTATAACTGATCTATTAAATCTATTTTTGTGAGCTATGATAAAAGCTTTTGCTGCCATAGCCTCTAACAATGCAGGGTTTGTTCCTCCAACAGAATGTCCATGGATATAACAAAATGAATAATACCTTATACTATCGAGGCATGTTTTATCATAAATACCTCCTAAAAATTTAATTCCATAGCCTCTATATTTATCTTTTAAAAAATCCCCGTAATCTGTAAGATGATTTCCAATAATATAATATGGCATTTTAATTTTACTATTAATATATCCATCACAAATCATTTCTATATTATTTTCTGGCTCAAGTCTTGCAATTGTTACAATATAGTTTCCTTTACTCATATTATATTTTCGCAATAAAGATATATCTGGTTTTGCTACAGGCATAGTGCCGTATTCTATTTTCCTAGAATCTACATTATACTCTTTAAACAAATAGTCTTTTATTGCAAGATTATCGGCAATTAAATAATCGGAATATTTTACACCATATTTTTCTAATAATCTTGTTAGTTTTTGTACCAGTCTATTCCACTTTGATCTTTTCCATTCTAAACCATCTATATTTGTTACAATCGTCTTTCCTCTATGTTTACAAAAAATTATTGAAAGTGCTGACGTAATTAGACCTAGCTGAAGTATAATATCAAAATCTTTTTTTGTTGCATCTTTTAAACANAAATAATCATAAATAAAATTTGAAGCTGATTTGCCNAAAATATTTTGNGGACTNCTTTTTTTANTAATTTGAACCCCTTTATAAAANTTTTCATTGAAAGGGTGAAAAGATGGNGAATAAACNGTAACNGNATGACCTTTTTTAACTAATCCAATTGATAAANANTCAGCACACTGTTCAAATCCACCATAATTATTTGGTATTCCTCTAGTTCCTAGAATTGCAATCTTCATTATTATTTAAGAATTATTACAAATATAAAAAACTAAATACTATTTTGATTTAGTTAATCTCGACATGTATTAATNNTAAAATTGATTAATTAACAAATTTATGTTCACATCTTGTTGCATAGTTAATCNAAATCAANATTATACAGNTTTATATTTGCGCTGTCGTAATACTTGTTTTGGGTTGTACATTACCTTTTATAGTACAACATAAAAAGCCCTCATAACTGAGGGCTTTTCCTTTATTCGGTTGATNNTATAATTCTATTTATTTAATCTTTCCTGCCTTAAACTAAGAAATTTNATTCCTAAAACAAATTCATTTGTCATTCCTAGATCATTTAATAAATCTGCTGAATACCCAATAGTGTAACGATCANTTATTGTATANCCGGCTATTGCTGAAACATCTCCNTTACTTCTATANCTAGTACCTATCCATAATTTNTCNTCCCATATNCCTCTAACACCNATATCAAACTGGTTAACAGTTGAAGTACTTTTAAAAAGAAGAGTTGGTTCAATTGACCAAAACGGATTTATCTCATGCTTATATGCACCTACTATATAATAATGTCTATCTAACTTGCCGTCACCATCAGTGTCATCTTGTGACCCCCCTATCACATTTCTATCNTTNTGATCGANATTNTTAGCTAATAGCTGTGGNACAGATAANCCTGCATACCAATTTTTTGAATAAAATACTGTTCCAAATGTAGCNTCTGGCAGTGAACGNACAACATCNCCACCTAANAATAGTGGNTCGTTTGGATCCTGCACANTAGTTTGATCTTTTATGATCCGGTACTGTAAGAAACCTGCTGATAANGATAAGGAAACTTTAATTTGATCAGATAATNTAGTATGGTATGCATAAGATACATTACCNCCTATTCTACTTAATGCTGCAGCNTGATCACTATANACTGANCCTCCAATTCCAATATTTTCTGATCTTTTTCCNTAAACACTTAAAANTGTAGTTTTTGGTGCATCAGGAACACCAACCCACATNTTTCGTACTGTAGTGTTTAACTGATAATAATCATATACTCCAGCAAAAGCAGGGTTGATTGCATAATTATTTTCCATATACTGTGTTATCTGCGGTAACTGCTGCGCTTTTAAAANAACACTTAATGGGACTGTAAATAATAATATTAATATAAGTTTTTTCATCTTTACTATTTTAATTTATCTTATAAGGGTAATAGATCCTTTAAGCAGCTCTGTACCGTCGTTATGGTCGATTATATAATAATATGCTCCAATTGGCGCATCTTTACCATCAATTTTTCCATCCCAACAATTAGGAGAACAACTATCTTCAAAAATAAGTTCTCCCCATCGATTGTAAATTTGTACTTTATTACCACTAAACTGATCAATATCTTCAACAAACCAATAGTCGTTGAAGCCATCTCCNTTTGGAGAGAATGCATCTACAGGCTGAGAGCCAACAACCACATATAATGAATCATAATCCTTACATCCATTAGCATTTTCTACATANACCCAAAACCATGTAGACTGTGTAATATCATCATACATAAATTCTCTTTCANTNGATAAAGTGTCTCCANATTCATTTGTCCATAAATATTCNCTGAANGATGCTGAAGAACTAAGNGTAATTGTNCTTCCAGGNGCAACATTATTATCTGGTGATACTGTAGCTGCTGCATTAACATCATCTTTTTCAATTGTCACATCAATTGAAGTAACACAACCATTTTCATCTGTTATATTTAGAGTTAAAATCTCNATTGGTAACCACGATATATCACTAAATATTTCTAAAGATGATGTNTTTGCAATTGTATCTTGAGATCTTGTCCAGAAATANNTACATCCATCACACTCNTCAACTGGTATCTGAATTAAACCTCCCTGACATATAATATCTGAAAATGTATTTGAATTATNAGGCAAGAAGANATTTTCATAACCTCTAACTCTAGTAGAAGCGTCTATAGTACAGCCATTTTTATCANTAACTAACACACTNAAATCAGCTAAACCAACATCAGGAACNTCAACAAATGTTGTGCCTGAATTTCCAGAACCAGTTGGTGAANTGATTCCACTAGTATTACCATTCACATTATTAAACGTATANGAATAATCAGNAGTACCACCTGAGATATAAACTGATAATGAAGCAGAATTATCACATGTTCCATTCGNCCCATCTAGNATAANAGATAATGGTTCNTNAGGTTGGTCAACATAAATATCTCCAGTAACATAAGAACATCCAAAATAATCTGTTACTTCAACTTTATAAATACCTACANTTAAACCACTAAAATCAGCAGAAGGATTATTAATTACTGAAGAAATTACATTATCATTTTCATCAAGTAACACATACTCATATGTTCCAGGTATTCCAGGNATTAAAGTACCACCTGTAGCTGTAACTTCNATTGTTCCAGTTGANCCTCCGTAACATTTAACATCACTGATNAAAATATTAGCTAATGGAANATCTANCTGTTGNGGTTCTGTTANATCATAATGNGCTGTATCAGTACATCCATTATCATCTTCTACAAAAACAGAATAAANTGCTGGNGCAAGGCCNTTNACTGTACTTGTTAGTTGATTATTTAATATTGTACCTTGTGACCATATAAAGTCATACGGGNTAGTTCCACCAGTTGGNACTGCTCTTAACTCTCCATCAGAACNACCATTACATGANANCGGCTCAANTAAATCAATTGTTACATTNAATGTATCTGGCTGATCTAAAACAAATTCTTTNGTAACTACACANCCTGCCATATCTGTTACCGTACAAGAATAAGTGCCAGCACATAGCCCTATNGCTGTTTCTGTAGTTTGTGATAACACATCATNCCATTGATAGTAGTANGGAGCCTGNCCTACTACTTGAGAAGAATCACCTCCACTAACTACNATTGTAATAGNACCATCACAGTATCCATTACAAGATGGCTNGACNGAGGTAAATACCGTAGCAATAGAATCAATTGTTAGAACATTTGATCCAATTGACCAAGAAAAGTTTGCTTGACATCCGTTATCNTCANTAACNTTTANTGAGTAAGAATCAATTGGATCAATACATAAGTTTTGTATAGCAAATGATGTTCCAATTATNGTACCGACTGTTGATGTTCCTTCATACCATTGGTACTGATAATTTGTACCNATTCCTTGTCCNACACCACCTGANATNACAGCATTAATTGCNCCAGTGCAAGCACCTTCACAAAGAACNTCNGTTATTGTTGAGTTTGCTGCNGTAATNGGATCAGGNGCAGCAAAATAAATNTTTGTGTCGACTAAACAGTTGTTNGCATCAAATATTTCAAATAAATGCCAACCCTCATTAATATTTGGCCACTCATATGTTGATAANGTTGTATTTGAATTTAACGAATCTCCATCTAATATAATCGTATAAATTGGATCTCCTCCACTAACTACTANAAAGGCAGTATCTAAATCACCATCACACAAAATTTGATAATTATTATAATTATTTGTTGANACTGCAAATTGCATTGGAGATGGNTCTGTTACNGTAAATGCATATGAATTAGCNCAGTTATTTGAATCATAGATTTCTATAGTATGAACTCCTGGATCAAGTCCNGTAAANACATANCCCGTTGGACATGATGGNTTTTGATTNTTACACAACCATGAAGGATATCTTGTTGAACTACCATCTATTGAATATTCGTAAGGCCAAGTACCACCTGTTGCGACAATATCCCAAACGTAACCATCATCAAAACCATGACANCTTAAATTTTCCCATTGCACATTTACAATATAAACAGAATCTANATCAAAAATTTCAAATGTATCTCTGTCNANACACCCAATACCGTCTTGTACATGAGCAACATAATTACCNGGACTTAAACCNTGATTAAANCCTAANTTACCTTGTGCCGTTATAATTGAAGGAGTAGATGGATCATAAATTGTGTATAGATAAGGTNATGGCTCNGGTCCTGTTGCAACAATATCNACACTTCCATTGTTATAATTATAACATGTAATTTGAGTTATCACTAATGANTCTATTTCAACAGAAATNGTTGGTTCAGAAATAGTAATTGTNTCAGAAATATNACAACCATTAGCATCATGAATTTCAACTACATAATGGCCAGCTCTTAATGTATCTGCCAGAGCAGTNGTATCATTATTTGAACCTACTGTATCATTNGGATTTACATAAGTAGGNGAAATAGTATCNCCATTATTCCAAGAATACGTNTANCCAGGAGTTGCACCTGANACCCAAACTGTAGCATTNCCTCTATCACCACCAACGCAAATGACATTGTTAATTGTNAAACTATCAATCTGTAAAGGNGTTGGTTCAGTTAGTTGTATACTATCAAAAGTANAGCAACCATTTATATCTTGAANNTGTAAAATATACCATTCATTTGCTTNAATATTNTTTANTGTATCGCTTNATGANAATGTATCCGTATTGTTNATCCAAGTATACGAATAATTATATAATACACTGTCATATGTTCCACCACTCACATAACCAAATGATGAACCATCACTAAAGCCATGACAGGAAACACCCCAGCCACCTATATAAATCGAAGTTGCAAACGAATCAATTAATAAAGAATCTGGTTGGGTTAAAATGATGCTATCTCTATACGTACATCCATTTGCATCTATAACATCAGTGTAATACCATGCAGCAGCAAGACTATCAAAAAGGTGATCAGTACTATCATTATTATAAAAACCATTAGCAATCGGTCCTGGTGTACCATTAATAGAGTAATAGTATGGTAACGTTCCACCTGTAACACTGTCAATCATTAGTGAGCCATCTAATTGTCCAAAGCAACTTATATTAGCTCCTCCAGGGAACGTTGGTGAAGAAATATTTTGTATTATTAATGAATCGGGTTCAGTAAACACATGAACTATATCATCCACACAACCAAAATTATCTTTTACCCTAATAGTAATTGTATCACCAGCCGACAAACCAGAACCAGAAGGTAAATATCCACTAACAAATGCTGGTGGAGTTAGGTTAAAGTTGTAATATAAATATGGATATGATTGGCTTCCATTAATAGAATCTATAATTGCTGCATATGATCCGTCGCTTAAACCATTACAACTAATATTATTAAATGAACTTGGATCTAATACTGGATTTAAACCTTCATTAATTGTTACAGTATCTTCCTCTATACAGCCCAATGAGTCGAGAACCCTAACAACATAAATTCCTGCCGATAATGTTCCAACAGAACCTAAATTTCCAGTAATTGTGCCGTTACTATTTGCCGAAAAATTTCCAGAAGGCCACCAAATATAATCATATATATTATTTGTGTAAGGCGTACCTCCAATTGCTTGTATATCAAATTCTCCAATACTATTATTACCTGAAGAACCGCTAGATGCTGCACAACTATCTATTGCAGTAACAGTCAAACTAACTATAATGTCTGTTGGTTGTAAAATTTCAATAGAATCAATCGCATTTGCAGGAGCAGGACAATTTAGGGCATCAGTAACAGTCAATGTATACCAACCTGCAGATAAATTATTTATTGTACTTGTACCTCCCACAAAATTTCCTTGCGAATCAGTCCATACATAATTATAGGAACCTACATTTCCTCCTGATATTGATGTTACTGAAACGGTACCACTTGAATCACCAAAACAGGTCACATCAGTAGATCCTAAAGTTACTGATATTGGATTTGGCTGTGTAATAGTAACAGATACTGTGTCTATACACGTAAGAACACCTATTGATGAATCAGGAATAACAACTATATCATAAGAGCCTGCTGGAAGTCCACCTGAGTTGGCCAGGACATTATAAACTGGATTTGAACTTTGAAGACTAGCTATACCATTTTGCAAAATAATATAATTGTATGCGTTAGTAAAAGAATTTGAAACTCCTGAAGCTAGAAAATTATCACTAACATCGACCCAAATATCATTTGTTAAATCACCAAAGCAACTAAGCTGAGTAACTGATTGTGTCATATCTATTGTTGCATCAACTGTTAAATTAGGACCGATGGTTACTGGAGTTGGATTGTCTACTGAGCAACCATTTCTTTGAACTTGATAGTAATATGTTCCTGCAGACAAACCAAATAAAGTATCCGTAGTTACTGGCAAGTAATTCACAGTGTCACTAAGTATTCTGATTGGATTTAAATTATTGTCAAGCCAAGTAATAATATTTACTTGAACTCCATTTGTACTTAAAACAATTACACCAGCAGAATCATTACATCTTGAATATGCTTGGGTAGTTACATCTATATATGTAGAATCAACAAAAATTGAACTTGAGGCGACACATGATACAGCATCAGTTATTGTCACATTATAGTTACCTGTAGAAAGACCTTGAAAAGTTATTGTATCATTTAAAACCGTTGTACTTTGCCCAGTTGGGCCAGTTATAACATATGAAAATGGTGAAACACCTCCAGTTGTACTTGAAAATATACTTCCGTTATTAATAGCACAATTTTGCGGAGTAGTTGTTAAGGTAACTTCAAACAGAGCAGGTTCTGATAAAGAAATAAAAGTGTCTGCAACACATCCATTGGCGTCAATAGCCTGAATTGTAGTAACACCATTATTTGAAAGATCACCAAACTGCTGATCAATTCTAACGAAATTTGGAGCTGCTGCTACTGTATCAGCAATAGCATTACCGTTTACAAAATACTGTACCAATCCTCCAATAGCTGAGCTAGCAGCATTTAATGGTTGTACATCAAACTCAGCATCATTTATTCCAGGACATGAAACATTTGTATTGTTTGGGTATAGCAAAGCATTTGATGCTACTATTTCAAAAAGTGGCGGATCTAATAGTGTTACTGTATAGACTGGNCTTTCACAGTTTAAACTATCTTTAACCATATANNTATATGTTCCTGCACATAAATTAGAATCAATAATTGTTTCATTTACTGTACGATCATATACGAACCCTTGNGGATCTGTATAATAAACACGACTAATTCCATATGTAGGNAAATTACCTCCTGTAAAATTCAAAAGTTCAACTCTTCCATTACAATCACCTGTACAAACAATGTCAGTAATTAAAGTNTCAAAAGTAATNGANTCNGGTTCATTAATTGGNACAGAGTTAAGCACTGTATCACAATTATCTCTATCAAAAATTGTTACTTGATANTAAGTAACTGAATCGTCTGCACAGAGATTNGANAAGATACCTGTTGTATTAGTTGCTANTAANTTTCCAGTTACTGAATCACGCAACTCATAGTTATATGGTCCTCCCGCACCTGGNGCTAAAGGGTCAATNGAGACAATTATTTCACCGGTNCAATCATCTTTACAATTAATTATTTGTGTTACTANACTTTCTCCAGCTAGCATTGTTGGTTCAATTAACGTAACAATATCTGTTANTGTATCACAGTTTAAATCNTCAACAATAATACANTAGTATGANCCAGGCCCAAGCTGATCNANCTGGTTAGTTGTCAAAGTAGTTGTCGTATCAAACTGAATNGTATCACCAGANGAAACCTCAATCCAATAAAAATTGTACGGCGCTGTTCCNCCTGAAACTACTGATGCTTCTAAAACTCCATCACTNGCTTGATAACAACTAATAGAATCTACAACAGTAATATCAGGNATTATAGTNTCATTTGCAGTNATAGTTTCCTGTGNAGTTACAGCTGGACANTTATAAAAATCAGNTACTGTAANAGNATAATCTCCTGCAGAAAGGCCNGTAAACGTATNNNTATCAGCNGATGGACCNAGAGTTATTGTGGAAANTACNGTGCCATTGACATCTTGCAAAACNAAATTATATGGGCGAGTATATCCATCAATATTTACTACCTCTAAATCAGCAGTAGTATCNTACCANCAATCTANTGNTGCAGGTACAATGNTATANGTTAAAGGCTGAGGATCAATCATTCTTATCTCAACATANTCATCATAAATACANGAGTCAGGAGNAGTTAANTTAAATCCTGCCTGATATGGGGGAGAACAATTTTCATTAACAAGAAGAATTCTNTAAACNCCNGAACTTAAATTTGAAAATGTTGCAACCGTAGTTTGGGTACTATTAACCCACTGACCAANCTTNTGTGACTGAAAATTAAATTGNGCATCTAGTTTTTGTAAAACTATATTGTAATCAACTAAACCAAGCGATGTATATACAGTAAAGTCNCCCTGNCCTCCAGGACATTCAATAACTTGAGTAATAGCAACACTATCAANAGTCTGCGCATGAATTTTANTATTAAATGCACAGAATATTAAACTAAACAACAGTANAAATTTTTTCATTTACNTTAGTTTTATTTATTAAAATTTCCGCAAGATACGAAAATTTATACTTTTACATGATTTGAAGCAAAAAAATGATTTGAACAATTAGNTATTAATTACTNCTAATAGATAATTTTTAAANTATTAAGAAATATAAATCAGTTTAACAGTNCTGATCAAAACAATCTTTAATGTTTGCNGCGATCATNTCAGCTGATCTNCCTTCAATATGATGTCGCTCAATAAAATGTATTAAATTTCCATCTTTAAATATAGCTATTGANGGTGAAGATGGNGGGTANGGCANCATGTANTCTCNGGCTTTAGCTGTCGCNTCANTATCTTGACCAGCAAACACAGTTGCAAAAACATCTGGTTTTTTANCNAATGNTNTNGCTANCTTGACNGCNGGCCTNGCATTTCCNGCAGCACAACCNCATACAGAATTNACCATAACCAANGCTGNACCTTCTTTTTTATCTAATAAANTNGAAACTTGTTCAGNATTTTTTANTTCAACAAANCCAACANTTGTTAAATCTTCTCNCATNGGNANACATATTTCTTCAGGNTAAGGCATANTTATTTTTTTTACAAAAATACTAGATATTATCTTTTATTAGCAAAAAAATCTAACAATATTTGTCTGCATTCATCACCTAATACNCCAGCTTCNATTTGAATTTTNGAANNAAAAATGTTTGGNGCNACAGTTAAAAATCCATTTTTTTCATCTCTAGCTCCAAAAACAATCTTTGTTATTTTTGACCAAAAANATGCTCCNGCACACATAACGCAAGGTTCTAAAGTTACGTACAGTNTGCAATCGTGTAANTATTTTCCGCCAATAAAATCAGATGCCATAGTAATAGCCTGCATCTCAGCATGAGCAGTTGCATCATTCAANGCTTGCATNTAATTNTGAGCTCTTGAGATGATTTTATTATTGNAAACTATAACNGCNCCAACAGGAACTTCATCTAAATNAAAAGCTTTCTCTGCCTCTTTAAGNGCTTGTTTCATAAAAAACTCGTTATTAAAAGGATCTGTAATCATTAAACAAATATCTTATTAGTTTTGTAATTTTGCAAAAAAAAATTATGTTAAGAAGTCATACTTGCGGAGAACTGNATAGTTNAAATATAGGTGAAACTGTTACTTTATCAGGTTGGATTCATAGAAATAGAGANTTGGGAGGCATGACCTTCATAGANTTAAGAGATCGATACGGAATCACACAAATTGCTTTCAATATGGATGTTGATGAAAGATTATGCACTAGCGCAAGAAAATTAGGAAGAGAGTTCGTNGTTCAAATTGTCGGNAATGTAGTCGAAAGGAGTTCAAAGAANAATAAAATNNCTACTGGTGAAATTGAAATTAAAGCTGANNAACTTAATATATTAAATAAAGCAAAGACCCCTCCCTTTACAATTGAAGAAAAAACTGATGGTGGTGATGAACTAAGAATGAAATATCGTTATTTAGATATACGAAGACAAAATATTTTAAATAATTTGTTACTCCGACATCAAGTCTCAAAAGAAACAAGAAAATATTTAGATAGTAAGGGGTTTTTAGAAGTAGAAACTCCATATTTGATAAAATCGACTCCTGAGGGTGCTAGAGATTTTATGGTTCCAAGTCGTTTAAATAAACATCAATTTTATGCTTTACCGCAATCTCCTCAAACATTCAAACAATTACTGATGGTTGGTGGTGTTGACAAATATTATCAAATTGTAAAGTGTTTTCGAGATGAAGATTTAAGATCTGATCGACAACCTGAATTCACACAAATAGATTGTGAAATGTCCTTTGTTAATCAAGAAGATATTTTAAATACGTTCGAAGGATTAACTCGCCACTTATTAATGAAAATAAAAAATGTTGATTTGAAAGAATTTCCAAGATTAACATTTGATGAAGCAATGAAGTATTATGGTTCGGATAAACCTGATATTAGATTTGATATGAAGTTAGTTGACTTAACAAAATTATGTCAAGGAAATAATTTTAAAGTATTTGATGATTCTGAGTTAATTGTTGGAATTAGAGTTACTGATGGAGCTTCCTTCAGCAGAAAAAAACTAGATAAATTAACTGATTTTGTTAAGTCTCCACAAATTGGAGCTAAAGGCCTTGTTTATTGTAAGTTTAATGAAGACGGTAGTTCAAAGTCAAATATTGATAAGTTTTACGATGAAAAATCTAGAGAAGAATGGGGGAAAAAAGCTAATTGTATGAACGGGGATCTATTATTGATTATGTCTGGTGAAAAAGAGAGTACTAGAAAAGCTATCGGCACATTAAGAATTCATGTTGCAGATGAATTAGGTCTGAGAGACCCAAATATATTTGCTCCTCTTTGGGTAATTGATTTTCCACTTCTTGAGTGGGATAATGAAACAAAAAGATTTCATGCAATGCATCACCCTTTTACTTCACCTAAAAAAGATGACATAAAAAAATTGGATACTAATCCAGCTTCGGTAAGAGCAAATGCTTATGATTTAGTTTTAAATGGAAATGAAATTGGAGGTGGGAGCATTCGTATTCATGATAAAAAAACACAAGAAATCATGTTTAAGCATTTAGGATTTACAGAACATGAAGCAAAAGAACAATTTGGTTTTTTAATGGAGGCTTTTGAATATGGCGCTCCTCCTCATGGGGGTGTTGCGTTTGGCTTTGATAGATTATGTGCTATACTTGGTGGAGAGGAAAGTATAAGAGATTTTATTGCTTTTCCAAAAAACAATTCAGGGAGAGATGTCATGATTGATTCTCCATCAAAAATTGATATGCAGCAACTTACAGAACTTAATATTTTGTTAAATAAATAAATATGACCAAAAAAAATAAATATGGAATTTGGATAAAAATAATATCTGTTGTAATTCCTTTAGTAGTGGCAATTTTGTTTAGAGTGAAAATTGATTATGATCTTCCAATATTCTTGCCTCCAATCTATGCAACTATTAATGCCATCACGGCCTTGCTTTTAGTTTTTGCTTTAATCGCTATTAAAAGAAAACAAATAGAGCTTCACCAACGATTAATGCAATCATGTATTGTGCTTTCATTATTATTTTTAGTAATGTATATTGCATATCACATGACTACTGATCCTACCCCATTTTTAGGAACCGGTAGTGTAAAAACACTATACTTTTTTATACTTATCTCACATATCATATTATCCGTTGCTTTAATTCCACTAGTTTTAATTAGCTATGTTAGGGCATTCCAAAAAGAATTTCCTGAACATAAAAAAATATCTAAAATTACATTTCCAATTTGGCTTTACGTTGCCGTTACTGGTGTCATAGTGTATATTATGATTTCTCCATATTATTAATATGACAAAAACAAACCCATCAATTATTATTTGGCTTTTTTCTGGATGTTTGCTAATTTTTATTATGGTGATCATCGGTGGGCTAACTAGATTAACAGGCTCAGGTCTTTCAATGGTAGATTGGAATTTAGTTAAAGGAACTATCCCTCCTTTAACAGCATATGAATGGCAAGAAACTTTTAATCTATATAAACAATATCCAGAATATCAAATAAAAAATTATAATCTTAGCTTATCAGAATTTAAAACCATATTTTTTTGGGAATATCTTCATAGAATGATTGGTAGATTACTTGGCTTGGTATTTATAATACCTTTCATATATTTCCTTGTTACAAAACAACTAAACAAAAAATTAATTATTCGTACTTCTATCTTATTATTGTTAGGCTCAGCTCAGGCATTTTTAGGTTGGTGGATGGTAAAAAGCGGATTAGTAGATAAGCCAGATGTCAGTCATTTTAGGCTTGCTGCACATTTAACAACGGCCTTTATAACTTTTTCTTACACATTTTGGATAATTCTGACATTAATATTTCCAAACAAAAAAACATATAACAAAAAACTACATCGAATTTCTTCATATTTAGTTATACTTCTTTTAATACAAATTATTTACGGAGCATTTGTTGCTGGATTAGAAGCAGGTAAAATTTACAACACATGGCCAAAAATGCACGATAAGTGGGTTGCTGAGTCAGTTTATGCAATAAGTCCTATTTGGAAAAATTTTACCGAAGGATTAGCAGGTATACAATTTATACACAGAACTTTAGCATTTATTGTTCTTTTTCTAGCTATATATTTTTATTGGACAGCAAAAAAAAATAATATAGACCGAAGAGAAATGTATGCGGTAAACACCGTAAGTATTATAGTTTTTCTGCAAATTATTTTTGGAATACTAGCGTTAATTAATGGAGTTCCCATTTGGTTAGGTTCTATACATCAGATTGGAGCATTTGTTCTATTAGCATCATCAGTGTATTGTGTTTTTATCTTTAAAAAAACTGTGTAAAAACCCATCTGTCAATCACAAATAGTATTTGTGATAAGGGTAAATAAATTAATGAAGAAAACATTAATTTTTTTGCACTATAATCATCAACATTAGAAAATAATTTGAAACTATTGTAAGTAAACCAACAGCCTAAAATAAAAACTAAACTGCAAGAAAAAAAGGATAATTTTAAACTTCCTAGATTCATAAAAAAAGGTAGTATAGATACTATAGTCATACAAAATGCTGATATGGTTGCTACTAGAGCTGGATACTTTCCTTTTTCTGTCCCATACATCATTTTAAATCCTGCTTTTTTATATTCTTCATCTCTCAACCATGAAATAGAAATAAAATGGGGAAATTGCCATAAAAACTGAATAGCAAACAAAATCCCAACTGCAAGTCCAAAATCATCAGTAGCTGCAACCCAACCTAACATTACTGGTATAGCTCCTGGTATAGCTCCAATAAAAATAGATGCAGTTGACATTCTTTTCAATGGAGTGTAAGAAAGAACATAAATTAGTAGTGAAAGTAACCCAAATGCAGATGATTTTGATAAATAGCCATAAAAACTTCCGTGAGGTTTAATCATGCTTAAGAGATAAAAACCTAATAATCCAATTAATAATGAAAATAAAACTGCACTAGTAGTTGTAATGTTTTTTTTAGGTAGTGGTCTGTTAGCTGTTCTAATCATCAACTTATCGTAATCTTGCTCTAAAACCTGATTAAATCCATTGGCTGAACCTGTTACTAAAAAGCCACCAATTATTAACAGAAATAACTCTTGAATGCTAACTTGTGTTGCGCCTAATAAATATCCTGCGGTTGCTGAGAAAACTACTGTAGTTGATAAACGAAATTTAATTAACTGACTATAATATTTTGCGACTTGCATTATTAGTCTTTTTATTGTAATAAAATGCTATCGCGAATATTAACATTGCTAAATATGGCATAGACATTAAAAATAGTATACCATCATTTAATCCTGCNCCNTTTAANCCNCCACTATCTAAATTNGANTCAACTGCNGCNTTNCACATNGCACANTGAGCATNAATTAANTTTGAAATTNNACATAANAAAAAAAGTAATATTATNTTNTTTAACNTCATTAATCNTTTTTTGGTTTTTTATANTCNGCCATAAGNACTTTCACATCNTCTATNANATTCTTCATNTGAATTTCATTTGTTCCATCATAAGCNCCNATAGTATTNTCAAATTTATCTTTTCCAGATCTAATTNNNCCNTCNTTATCAATTAAAANAAAATATTCNGAATGTAAAAAACCNCCNGGTGCTATNGAATCTTCTTTAGCATTTGCAAAATAAGACATTGCTAATTTNTATATNTCATCCTTTTCTCCAGTCAAAAAATCCCANTTTTTTAAATCAATATTTANATTTTTCNTTCGCATTTCTTCAATGTACTCTAAAAACCTTTCTGGTGTATCATTAACTGGGTCAACTGTGTAAGANACAAATTTNATNTTTGGATATACTTTNAGNTTGCTTTGTAANTAAGACATNTTTTTTGTCATNACAGGACAAATNTTAGGACANTTTGTAAAAAAGAAGTTCGCNACATATATGTTNCCTCTCAAGCTATCATTATTAACGATTTGATTATTCTGATTTACTAAAGNAAAATNATCTATTTTATGACTTTCTCCNCCAACAANTTCTAAATTTATGAAATTATTATATCCCCTAGTNACATAAAAATATACTAAGGATGGGAAAATCAATAGAAGAAANAGTATTGTAATTATAGTNCTGNTCTTAGANTTCTGCATTTATTANAGCATTATATTGGCGTATAAAGCCTCNGTTATGATAATAAAAAGCANATATGGTATCAATATAAATGCNGGNANNAAGATTGTCCATTGTAAGGANTTTCTTTCAAAGCCTAANTGCATAAATATATTAACAATATANGCAGCTTTNATAAGTGTCAAAACAATAAATATATGNGTNANCCACTCNAGTCCTAAAAACTTATCATGNATAAGTACTTCAGGTAATANCTCATTAACTTTNAGAATTCCTAAAAAAACTTCTAAAGCTGTNATAACTAATAAGATCCAAAAAACTTTCCAAATCCACCAATTACTCTCATTTACATTATTTGACATATATAATATTTTAAACTAAATAGAAGAATGTAAATACAAATACCCANACTAAATCAACAAAGTGCCAGTACANNCCAACTTTTTCTACCATCTCGTAATGACCTCTTTTCTCATAAGTATCTTTTATTACATTTATCAAAATTATTATTAATATAATTACTCCACTAAANACATGAAAACCATGAAAACCTGTNATAAAAAAGAAATAGTCAGCAAACAACCTATGTCCATACTCNTTTTGNTTCAACTGNGCTCCNACTAAAATNGCAGTNGCATTTTCNTTTAAATAAGNTATNGANTCTTCATTAGTAAGNTANNTTCTATCAGCTGTTCTAATNTTNTATTCTGGTTTTTNNTCTAATTTTTCAATAAGACTATTNATNTTTTGTTCNTCAAATGTTGANTTCATTTCATCAGTCAAATCTTCTAANCCAAAATATTTTAAACTNTGATCTTTNGAATATTTATCTATTTCTAATATNTCATANACNGATGATAATTTTTTTCCTTTAGCAACATGACATACAAATTCAGTTTTTGTNGCAANACCTCCTTTATCACCATGAATNAAATGACCCCACTCCCAAGCTTGAGAACCTAGAAANAATAGACCTCCAACAATAGTCATACATAGCCATAAAACAACTTTCTTTTTCTGCATTTTATGCCCATAATTTACAGCTAATACCATTGTAACGGANCTCATTATAAGAATGAACGTCATTAACGCNACAAACAATAAAGGATAATCACCCTTTATAAATGGAAAGTGTGTGAANACATCCTCAGGAACTGGCCAAACATCTGGATATTTAAATCTACTAAATCCATAAGCAGCTAAAAAAGCTGANAAAGTTAATGCATCAGTTATTAAAAAAAACCACATCATCAGCTTNCCATAACTAGAAGCATATGGTTTGTCATTTCCAGTCCAAGCTACTCCGTTATTTTCATTTTGATCCATATTTAAACTGTAAAAATTAGATTACAAATGTAATTTTTTTGACTTAATATATTATTAAATACAAANGAAATACTACCCTCTTGTTTATATTTTAAAAACAAATATAAAAATAGCCATAGANCTCCTAAAAAATGCCAATATGTTGAAATAAGTTTAAAACTTAGCATATTATCTCTACTATATATTTTTTTTAATGAAAAATAAATTGCAAAAATCANTGCAATAATTCCTCCTATTAAATGAANCAGATGNGCNAGAGTTAAAACATATAAAAATGAACCTGCAACATTGCTTCCTTCACCTGTTAAATAAACTCCTTGTAATNTTAATTCTTGCCANCCCTTAAATTGAAAATAAACAAAAACANTGGANAACAAAAAAGTTGTTATNATNTATNCAGTAGGNTGCTTATTATTTTTAATTANATTACTTGCAATAATTAAAAACAANCTACTNATAATGATAGTAATAGTACTAAANANAAACCAATTTGGNAANGAAAACTCTAACCAATTTCCTTCNGCTCTACGTACAATTACNGCAGAAGTCAAACCTGCAAANAACATNCANATAGANCCTATACCTATCCAAAGTAACTGTGTTTTTGCTCTATTTTCTTTAATACTTAACATCTTATTAATGTTCTTCTTCTCCTTCTTTTAATGGAACTGTCTGTGGAATAAAATCCTCATCTGAGTTTGGATTCGAATAATCATAAGCCCATCTATGTACTGTTGGTAGTTCGCCCGGCCAATTTCCATGAATTCTTTCAATTGGAGCATCCCACTCTAATGTGTTTGAACCCCATGGGTTTTGTTCAGTTTTAGTCCCTTTAAAAATACTGTAAACAAAGTTGAAGATAAAAATAGCTTGAACAATTGCTCCTGCTAAAGCAAAGAACGTGATAATATCATTTATATCACTTAATCCATCAAACATTGGAAATGCAGTATTAGAATAATATCTTCTCGGTAATCCTGCTAACCCTAAAAAATGCATAGGGAAAAACACCCCGTACGCACATATAAAGGTAGACCAAAAATGAATATAGCCTAAATTTTTGTTCATCATCTTACCATACATTTTTGGAAACCAATGATAAACACCTGCTAACATTCCATATATAGCTGACAATCCCATTACAATATGGAAGTGACCCACCACAAAATAAGTATCATGAACATTGATATCTAAGGCACTGTCACCTAGTATTAGACCTGTAAGCCCTCCTGTTATAAAAGTTGAAACAGCCGCTATTGCAAAGAGCATGGCGGGGGTAAATCGAATATTACCTCTCCACAAGGTGGCTAAATAATTAAAAACTTTAATTGCTGAGGGAATAGCAATAAGTAGTGTAGTGAATGTGAATACAGATCCTAAGAAGGGATTCATTCCTGTCATAAACATATGATGTCCCCAAACAATAAAGGATAAAAAAGCAATACCAAGAAGTGCTCCAACCATTGCTTTATATCCAAAAATTGGTTTTCTAGAATTAACTGATATCACCTCTGAAACTATTCCTAAAGCAGGTAATAAAATTATATACACTTCGGGATGACCTAAAAACCAAAATAGATGCTGAAATAAAATAGGACTACCACCAACATTGTGTAGTATTTCTCCATTGATAACAATATCTGACAAATAAAAGCTAGTTCCAAACGAGCGATCAAAGATTAATAGCAGACCACAAGATAAAAGTACTGGAAATGATAAAACACCTAAAATTGCAGTTATTAGCAAAGCCCACACCGTAAGAGGCAAACGCTTCATGCTCATTCCCTTTGTTCTAAGATTTAATACGGTAACAATATAGTTTAAACCTCCCAATAAAGATCCAACTACAAAAAGTGTAATACTGATAAGCCACAACGTCATTCCGGTTCCAGAACCTGGTATAGCTTGGGGTAATGCACTTAAGGGAGGATATATTGTCCATCCTGCTGAAGCAGGACCAGTTTCAACCCATATTGAACTCATTAATACTACTGTCGCTATAGCAAAAAACCAATAAGATAACATGTTCATAAATCCAGAGGCCATGTCTCTAGCACCAATCTGAAGTGGAATTAAAAAATTTGCGAAAGTTCCTGATAATCCAGCTGTTAAAACCCAAAACACCAAAATTGTACCATGCATTGTTACTAAAGCTAAATATTTGTCAGGATTTAGACCCCCCGCCTCATTCACCCAATTAGAAGGGAGTAAATTATATAAAATTGATGACTCTCCTGGATTTGCAAGTTGAACTCTAAATATTGCTGACATAAGCATTCCAACTAATGCCATAAACATTCCTGTCAATAAAAACTGCTTTGCAATCATCTTGTGATCCAATGAAAAAATATACTTGGTAATAAATGTTTCTTTATGATGTCCCATTCTTGTCTTTTATCTTTGTGTTAATAATTTTTGTCCTAAAGTTTTTTGCTGAGCTATCCATGCATCATACTCAGCTTGCGTTTCTACAATAAATTTCATTTGCATATTATAATGTGCCGAGCCACATATTTTATTGCATAATAAAATATATTCAAAATCCTCCCCTTCTTCCTGTTTCATCTGAGCTGTAGTTTTTGTAGGAGTAAATCCAAACTGAGTAATTAATCCTGGAACACAATTCATCTGTACCCTAAAATGTGGAAGAAATGCAGAGTGGATAATATCTTGTGATCTAAACTGTAACAACACAGGTTTGTCAACAACTAAATGAACTTCTCTAGTAATTTTATCGTCTAAGGAATTATTGTCGGTCATGTCAACCCCCAACGCGTTTGTAGCGTCAATTAATCTAAAATCAGATTTACCTAGCTTATTATCTTCACCCGAATATCTAGCTGTCCAACCAAACTGTTTACTATGAATTTCTATATACTTAGCACTTGACAAATCCATATTCATTGTCTCATTCCATGTCTTTAGTCCATAAATAATGACACCTGTTAAAACAATAGTCGGTATGATAGTCCAAATAAGTTCTAATTTATTATTGTGGGCAAAGAAATATGCGTTATTTGACTTTTTTCCTCTATATAGATATGAAAAGATAAATAACATCGGTGTGGTTATAAAAAATACAACGAGAATTAAAGTCATTGTAAATTGCATAAGAGCATCAATTTTTGCCCCATGAATTGATGCCGCTTCAGGTAATAACAAATCATTCCAAGCAATCATTTGCCAAACAACAAAAACTAAAAAACCAAATCCTATCACTAAATATAATATGCCTTGAGTTTTATTATCCGATTCTGTAACCTCATTTACATCCTCCTTTTTTAACTCAGCTAGTAATTCACTAACACGAACAATTTGAACCATTGCTGCAACGACTAATAACGTTACAATTGCAACTAATATTGATGTCATATTTTAATTATTTTATTCGTTAACAAAAATAACCAAATCTAATTAGCAGAGAAAACTTTTTTACTTAATTGTGTAAATAAATTTTTATTAATTACAATTACCTATAATCATCCGAATGCCACTCAGCAAATGAAGTTGCTGTTTCAGATAAAACAACCTTGTGTAATGTTATGTTTTTAGGTATTTTATTCATTATAATTTTAGCAAAATCTGCCACTAAATTTTCTGAAGTTGGTTGATAAGGCAAAAAAAATACTTTTTCAAAAGCACTAAAATCAATATTAAAATGTGGCGTGTTTTTGTTTAAAACAAAAGAATGATCATACTTGTCTACTATACAATCATTTATAATTTTTTTTAGCTCTCCAAAATCTATAACCATACCATTTTTTGTGTGATTGTTTTTTTCTAAAACATTACCTTTAATTGTTACCCACATCCTGTATGAATGACCATGAATGTTCTTGCAAAGCCCATCGTAACCATAAAGGGCGTGAGCCATTTCAAATTTAAACTCCTTAGTTATTCTAATCATTTTTTAAATTTAATTTTACTCTTTTATGACTATGATACATTTTTTTATTTTCTTTACCTTTTCTCAAGTTGTACTGCTCCTCATCAGAAAGTTTCATTACAGCTATACATTCAAGCGAACAACAATTTTCATATTTACTTTTGCAACTACTACACTGAATAAACAATAAATTACAATTTACATTTGCACAATTAACGTGCGTATCACATAAAGATCCGCACTGGTGACATTTACTTATAATTTTGCTCGAAACTCTTTCACTTCTTCTTTCATCAAAAACAAAATTCTTTCCTTCAAACTTATTTTCTAAAGTGCTGTCTTCTTTAATCTGCCTTGCATAATCAATGATACCTCCATGAAGTTGATTGACATCTTTGAATCCATGATGCTTTAAATATGCCGATGTTTTTTCACACCTTATACCGCCGGTACAATAGAGCAGTATTTTATCGTTTTTTTTGTTTTTAAGAAGCTTTTTTACAATAGGCAACTCCTGCCTAAAGGTCTCTGCATCTGGGCAAATTGCATTTTTAAATCTGCCTATTTCACTCTCATAATGATTTCGCATATCTACCACAGTTGCCCCCTGATTCATTGCTTCGTTCCATTGTTTTGCATTTAAATGCTTTCCTACATTGGTCACATCGTATTCATTATTTTTTAATCCATCAGCCACTATTTTTTTTCTTACCTTAACTGTAAGTTTAAAAAAAGACTCTTTTCTTTCCTCTATTGCTTGCTTAAAAACAATATCCTTAAAGTAATCTATTGATTTAACGTATTCTGTAAAATCATCATATTTTTCTTCCGGGACGCTTATTTGAGCATTTATACCTTCAAAAGACAAATAAACTCTACCTAAAACATTCAGTTTTTGCCAATTTTCATAAAGCTGATCTCTTAACTCTTGCGGAGATTCAATGATTACATATTTATAAAAAGAAACTGTTTTTCTACTAAAGTTTTCATTTAAAACTTGTTTTAAACCCTGGGCCTTACTTAGCTTGTTGAAGAGGTTTTTTTTTCCTGAGTTTGGATCCACTTTTAAGTTTATTTGAATATTACACAAAGATATAAAAATCAAACTTTTTTTGTATAAAAAATATTAGCATCAAAACAAAGGAGAATGTTATATTTGTAAAAATATTGTTTTCATAATGAAAGATGTTATTTTAGTAATTGGTTCATCAGGGCAAATCGGTACAGAATTAGTCCTGGAATTAAGAAAAATTTACGGAAACAACAACGTGGTTGCATCTGATATTCGAGCTTCGTCCATTGAAATATTAGATAGTGGTCCCTTTGAGATACTAGATGTTCTTGATGAAAAAAAATTAAGAGATATTGTAATACAATACAAAATCACACAGATATATTTATTAGCAGCATTGTTGTCGGCTAAGGCAGAAAAAGATATTGAACTAGCTTGGAAATTAAATGTTCGTTCACACTCCAACATATTAGATCTAGCAAAAGAAAAACTTATTAAAAAGATCTTTTGGCCTTCGTCGATTGCTGTTTTTGGCCCTAAGACCCCAAAAGATAATACTCCACAACACACTATAATGGAACCAAATACTGTCTACGGGATTAGCAAGCTAACCGGTGAAAGATGGAATGAATACTATCACGATAAGTTTGGTGTGGATGTAAGATCATTAAGATATCCTGGATTAATAGGATGGATGAGTGAAGCAGGAGGAGGAACAACTGATTACGCAGTTAATATTTTTCATGAGGCTTTAAAAACAAAAAAATATTGTTGTTTTTTAAACAAAAACACAAAGCTACCCATGATGTATATGAATGATGCAATTCGAGCAACAATTGATATAATGGAAGCCCCTAATGAAAAAATAAAAATTAGATCTTCATATAATTTGGCTGGCATTTCATTTACTCCAAATGAGATTGCTAAAGAAATAAAAAAGTATATTAAAGAATTTGAAATTTCTTATAAGCCTGATTTTCGTCAAAAAATCGCTGATTCATGGCCACAGTCAATAAATGATCAAAATGCTCAGTTCGATTGGGGTTGGAAATTAAATTATGATTTGCAAAAAATTACTAAAGATATGCTTTCGAATTTAAAAAAAAAATATCAATATAATTACTGATGAGCCTAACTATATACAATACATTAAGTAGAAAAAAAGAAAAATTCATTCCAATTAATAAGGATCATGTTGGAATGTATGTATGTGGTCCAACTGTTTACGGAAGCCCTCATTTAGGGCACGCAAGACCAGCTATAACTTTTGATGTAGTTTTTAGATATCTTCAGCATCTTGGATATAAAGTTAGGTATGTACGAAACATTACCGATGCTGGTCACTTAGAAAATGATGCTGACGAAGGGGTAGACAAAATAGCTAAAAAAGCTGTTCTTGAAAAGTTAGAGCCAATGGAAATTGTACAAAAATATACCTTGGAATACCATTCATCATTAGAGCTGTTAAATTGTTTGTCGCCATCAATTGAACCTAGAGCTACTGGACATGTTATAGAGCAAATAGAGATGGTAAAAAAAATGATGGCTAACGGTTTTGCATACGAACAAAATGGTTCAATATATCTTGATGTTGCTAAATACAACAAAAAATATCCGTACGGAATATTATCAGGTAGAAAAATAGATGATACTCTTGAAGGAACAAGAGAATTACACAATCAAAGCGAGAAAAAAAATTCTGTAGATTTTGCAATTTGGAAAAAAGCAAATATAAACCATATTATGCGATGGTCATCTCCTTGGGGGGAAGGCTTTCCTGGCTGGCATTTAGAGTGTTCTGCAATGAGTGCTAAATATTTAGGTGAAACATTTGATATTCATGGTGGAGGAATGGATTTAATGTTTCCCCATCATGAGGCAGAAATAGCACAAAGTCATGCGGCTAACAACTGTACTCCTGCCAAGTATTGGATGCACAATAATATGATTACAATTGATGGGCAAAAAATGGGTAAATCGCTTAACAATTTTATTAATCTAGAGGAATTTTTTAGCGGAAATCATGAAAAACTTGATAGAGCATATCATCCTATGACTATTAGATTTTTTATTCTTCAAGCGCACTATAGAGGAACGCTTGATTTTAGCAATAGCGCATTAGCTGCTGCAGAAAAAGGATTTTTAAAACTTGTAACCGCAATACAAACTTTAAAAAATATCACACACAACAACGTTTCTTCGATTGATATTAAAAAAATTGAAGTAAAATATTATTCTGCCTTAAATGACGATTTCAACACACCTATTTTAATTGCCCATCTGTTTGATAGTGTTAAAATTATTAATGCTCTTAATATTGGTAAAGAAACGCTAAATAAAAAAGATCTTAAAACATTCGCCTTAACATTTGAATTTTTTATTGTTGACGTTTTAGGGCTTAAACCAACAACTGAAAAGAAGATAAACGATAATAATATTGAAGGAGTAATGAAAATACTTCTTGAATTAAGAAACAAAGCAAAACAAAACAAGGATTATATAACCGCGGATATGATTAGAGATGAGCTAGATAAAATTAGTATCCAAATAAAAGACGGAAGAGAGGGAACTACATGGAACATGAAAAAAGATGATTAGAATATTTACATTATTTACAATTTGTCTTTTTTATTGTTGCTCAACGGAAATTGACAACAAAAAAATTATAAAAAACACAAATAATGTTTCAAAAATCCATATTCCTGTCTTTAATGAAGACAGTGCTTATTTTTTCATTCAAAAACAAGTAGATTTTGGACCTAGATTTTTAAGTAGTCCAGGCTGGGCAAAATGTTCATCATTTCTAGAAAATAAATTAAAAACATACACTGAAAATGTAATTGTACAAAAAGCTCCAACAAAAACATATGATAATAAAAAACATACACTTAAAAATATTATCGCCTCATTTTCTCCTGAGAAAAATAATAGGATAGTTCTGATGGCTCACTGGGATACACGGCCAATTGCTGATTATGATACAATTAATCAAAATCAACCAATACTTGGTGCAAACGATGGTGGAAGCGGAGTGGCAGTACTTTTAGAGCTTGCTAGAATTTTTTGTCTACAAAAGCCTAATATTGGAATTGACCTGATTCTGTTTGATGCTGAAGATTATGGGCAACCAGAAAATTCTAAATATCCAATTATGCAAAATTCATGGTGCTTAGGCTCTCAATACTGGTCTAAAAATCCTCATAAAAAAAATTATTTTGCCAAATACGGAATTTTACTTGACATGGTCGGAGCAAAAGATGCAGTATTTACATTTGAGGAGACCTCACATTATTACAATTCTAATTTACTTAATAAAGTATGGAAAAAAGCCCATCAACTTGGATATGGAAATCATTTTTCTTTTACCAAAACTAAACAAATAATTGATGATCACTACTATGTTAACCTTATTGCGGGAATACCTACAATAGATATTATTGAATACGATCCTTCAACTCAAACGAATTTCAATAAACATTGGCATACTCATGGTGATAATATGGATAATGTTAATAAAGAAACACTGAAGGCTGTAGGACAAACCTTACTACATATCATTTATTCTGAATAAAAATTAATCTTCACCGCATCCTTGAATAAATGTTATTTCTAAATCATCTACATACAATGTGTCATTTTTAACATATCCTTTAACATTACAATCAACTGGAAAATATTCCATTTCAGCAATCTCTAAATATAATAGTTCCAAATCTTCTTTTCTTTCATTTAAAAAATTTACTTCAAATTCTTTAAGAGATTTTTCATCTTTAAATAAATGTAATGACTCTCCATAAATCCACCATCCGCTAAAATCTTGAGCTTTTTGTTTGTCAACAAGAGAACATTTAAACATTAATATAATTAATAACGTTATTACGCTTTTCATTTCTTATAAAAATTCATTTCTTCAATGTATTTCCATGATTTAGAAGGGACAAGATATGATGCATCCTTCTTTTCAGATATTAACCTTCTAATTAAAGAAGATGATATCTCAATTTTTGGAACATCTTTCACTAAATGTATGTTTTTATGTTTAATGTTCATGTCTAAATTTTTTCGTGGATACACATAAATTAAATAGTTTTCTAATATTTTTTCATAATTTTTCCATCTTGTTATATTGTTCAAATTATCATCCCCCATAATTAAAGAAAAATTATGATTTGGGTATTTTTCACTCAAATACAAAAGAGTGTCAATTGTATAATTTGGAGTTGGTAATCCAAATTCTATATCTGAAACATCAAGATTAACATTATCTTCAATTTCCATTTTTATTATCATTAATCTGTGATGTTGATCTAAAAGTGACTTTTTAGTTTTCATAGGGCTTTGCGGTGAAACAACAAACCATACTTGTTGCACTTTAGTGAAATCTCTAATGTATGACGCAATGATTTTATGTCCTACATGAAATGGGTTAAAAGAGCCAAAAAATAATCCTATATTCATATTATTTTTTAATAAAATCTAACACTAATCTTTTCACATGCAAAAAAGCTTCATCTAGATTATCATTTATAATTATATTATCAAAGAGTTTACTTTTCTTAATTTCTGTTTTAGCTTTCTCTAATCTCATTGACAATTTTTCATCAGATTCCGTACCTCTAATCTTTAATCTTTTTTCTAAAGCGGATAATGTTGGCGGCATAATAAATATTGACAAACAATCTTTCGGGAATTTATTTTTAATATTTATTCCTCCCTCAACATCAATATCAAAAATAACCGTTTTATTTTCTGACCAAATTTTATTAATTTCAGTCATTAATGTCCCGTAAAAATGGTTAGGATAAACCTCCTCCCACTCTAAAAAATCATTATTTCTAATTTTATTTTTAAACTCATTTAATGATATGAAATAATAATCTTTACCTTCAATTTCGTTAGTTCTTTTTGGTCTTGAGCATGCAGAAACTGAAAAGGATAAACTACTTATATGTTTTAATAAATAATTAACTATTGTACTTTTTCCTGCACCAGATGGAGCTGATATAACAACAAGTTTTTTCATTATAAAATATTTAACAGCTGCTCTTTAATTTTTTCTAATTCGTCTTTCATTTGCACCACTATTTTTTGCATATCTGAATGATTAGACTTAGATCCTAAAGTATTAACTTCTCTACCTATTTCCTGAGAAATAAAAGTTAATTTTTTACCATTTGAAGACTCAGCATCTAAGCATTCCAAAAAATAATCAATATGTGCGTTTAGCCTAACTTTCTCTTCCGTAATATCAAGTTTTTCTAAGTAATAAATTAATTCTTGTTCTAACCTATTTTGATCTAAATTCTGTATTTCTAAGGCGGCCAATTTGTTCTTGATATTTGATTTAATCTTTTCAACTCTCTGGTTTTCAAATCTTTCTAGTTCAGTTATTAAGGTTTTGATTAAATTTATTCTTATGAAAATATCTTTATACAACATCTTTCCTTCATCTTCTCTAAAAGCAATCAATTTATCTAATGCATCATGTACATTTTTTTCAATTTCAATCCATTCATCTTTTTCAACTTTCTCATCTTTTTTAATTAAAACATCAGGCATTCTTAAAATTATTGGCATTAAATCAATATTATTTTGGCAAAAGAAATTCTTTAAATTTTTTGTTTTTAGACCAAGGTCTTGTTTAATAGAATTTAACTGTTTATAATATTTTAAAATTACTTTTTTATCAAATTTATACGGATTATTTGTTTGAGTTTTTTCAAACCAAATAGAAAGCTCTACCTTGCCTCTTTTAAGTTTTTCAGACAATATCTTTCTTAAAANTATTTCNTTATNNCTATANATTNCNGGTATTTTTAAATTAANNTCNNTNGTCTTTGAGTTAAGNGANTTAANNTCAANANTAAAGTTTTTATTTTTTAAATTAAATTCGACCCTTCCATATCCGGTCATTGATTGTATCATAAAATATAAAGTTTATACAAATTTATGAAAGTTTATAACTTTTTGAGTTCAAAGATTTGACACTTACCAAATACACTCCTGNAAAAATAAATATTGNAGCAACTATCTTTTGAAAATCTAANGTNTCTGANCCCCAAAAAATNGCAAATACTGATGCTAAAATNGGTTGTATNTATATATANATACTTACNACTGATGGNCTNAGTGTTTTTAACGCAATTGCATTACATAAATACGCAACAAATGTNGTGCACACAACAACGAAAANAATTTGNATNTANATAACNTTAGGNATTNTAGACCAAGAAATAATAGCTAAATTCTTNATGCCAAAAGGTAATACAAAAAANAGGCCAAAACNAAATAAATAAAACATAATAGTTATAGGATGATATTTTTGCATTAAAGGCTTTACCAAAACAAGATATAAAGCATANCTNGANGCGTTAATAAAAACTAAAAAATTNCCTTTTTGATNAACAGAAGATAAGTCAATTTTNCCNCCTTCTAATATCAAGGTTAAAGCNCCTATTAAGCCAAGNAAAATNCCNATANTTTTTTTAANTGTAATAGTATCCTTAAGAATAAAAAAGGATAATAGNATTACTAGTATTGGATTAACAGTCATCACAATTGAAGCGTTAATTGGTGTTGTTAAATTTAATCCNTCAAAAAACAATAATTGATTAATGGCTATTCCAAATAAAGANCANAAGATAAGTTTAATAANATCTTTTTTTTCAATNNTTTCTCTNATAAANAAAAAGTAGNCTAACGANAATAAAAATAATGCACCTAGAACTCTTATTAANATAAATGTCGANGGAGTNATATAAACNGGCATCACATCTTTNGCAAAGCTGTAGTTAATAGCATAAATTAAATTTGCAGTTAACAANGCAATGTGTGAAAAAATAATTTTTTTCAATANATCTGTTTTCTTCAAAAGTAAAATTAATTTATTGATTTTTTAATAGTTTTGTGTTGATAAATCAAATANTAAAAAAATGAAATTNGCAACTAAAACCATNCACGCGGGACAAAAACCTGACAAGTCAACTGGTGCTATTATGACTCCAATATACCAAACATCAACATACATACAAGAGTCTCCNGGCAAACATAATGGATATGAGTACTCAAGAACAGGAAATCCAACTAGATCTGCNTTAGAGCGTAATATAGCAGGACTTGAAAGTGGAAAATATGGTTTGTGCTTTGGTAGTGGTCTAGCAGCAATTGATGCAATAATTAAGCTATTAAAGCCTGGTGATGAAGTTATTTCTACTAANGATTTATATGGNGGTTCATATAGAATTTTTACNAAGATTTTTGCAAAATANGATATTAAATTTCACTTCGTTGATATGAGTGATCTTAATAATATTTCAAAACTAATTTCTTCAAAAACAAAAATGCTATGGACAGAAACTCCAACTAACCCTATGCTAAATATTGTAGATATCAGTGCCTTAAGTAAAGTTGCTAAAAAACATAATTTAATTTTTGTTGTTGATAATACTTTTGCCACCCCCTATTTACAACGACCTATAGAATATGGTGCAGATATTGTTATGCATTCTTTAACAAAATATATGGGNGGTCATTCAGATGTTGTAATGGGAGCNATTGTTTGCAACGATGATGATATAGCNGAAAAATTGTATTTTATACAAAATTCATGNGGTGCAGTTCCTGGTCCAATGGANAGNTTTTTAGTCTTNAGAGGNATCAAGACTCTTCATGTTAGAATGCAAAGACATTGTGATAATGCAAAAGTAATTGCAGANTTTTTAAATAANCATCCTAAAATTAAAAATGTATATTANCCTGGANTTACAACGCATAAAAATCATGAGATTGCAAAACTTCAAATGAAAGATTTTGGGGGAATGATGTCATTTNCACTTAAAGGNGATAGTTTAGATGATGCTGTTAAAATTGTTTCAAATACTCATTTNTTTACTTTAGCTGAAAGTCTNGGTGGTGTAGANTCGTTGTGTGGTCACCCAGCNTCTATGACTCATGCTGCTATTCCAAAAGNAGAAAGGTTGAANTCTGGTGTTACAGATTCTTTAATAAGATTAAGTGTAGGAATCGAAGATGTAGATGATCTTATATATGATTTAAAATCTTCTNTTANTTAGANAANTATATACNATTACCNCATTTNAAGGCAAAATAGCGTTAACAATAAAAAACATACTGATTTACACCTTTTTTTTTATGTTTTTTTNNTCTTAAANNATTGATTGCCANNGNNTTATATTGNAATTGTAATTTTTAACATTCTAATGTGTAAAAGCACTTAATTACAACTGTATTCATTAGACNCAATATNNTNTTAANTTNTTGATTATCAATTGATATANAAANTTTTTGTNCTTTAAAAAACATNAAAAACTAAAAAATTNATNAATTAATAATAAATTNACAGANNGTGATTGAAATGACTTTATGTTTTTATGTTTGTGNCATATTAANCAAATTTATTTATTATGGACAATGTATTTAAGTATTTGAACGGTTTCTTTAAAGGACTNTCNGGATTAATCATGACTGTTTTAGGTCTTGGTGTTGCAACAGAAATTCTTTTTGGACCAGGAGCTATGATGGGAATTTCTGTTATTGACAATGTAATGGNAGTTATTAATGGTCTTGGCTCTGCAGGATTTGCAGGATTATTAGCTGTATGTGTTTTATGGAATCTNTTAACTGCTAAGTAGANTACTATTATGTTTTATAATAAAATAGCCCTGCTTTGTGTAGGGCTATTTTATTTATATATATTTACAACGTGTTCAGCAAAATAATAAACGAATGAATAATTTATTTTCAAATCTTAAAAAACTATTAGTAGAATTAACAACAATCAGTTTACAGTTTTTGTGTCTTGGAACAATAGTTCAATTATTGATCGATGAAAAAATAATGGGTTGGGATCCAATTGGAAATATTCAAGATGCTGGAAGTTCATTTATTGGAATAATAGCAATAGTTCTGCTTTACATTTTATTTATTNAAAAAAAATAATTTAANTCTTAATGNGCCTGCANCCAGTTTGCTCCTTGACCAATATCAACNACAAGAGGCACACCTAAATCTATTACTTGTTCCATTTTACTTTTAACAAGAGGAATCAATTTATCTTTTTCATCATTAAACATATCAAATACCAACTCGTCATGCACNTGTAATATCATTTTAGATTGCATTTTTTGTTTATTTAATTCTTTTTGAATTTCAACCATTGCAATTTTAATAATATCTGCGGCTGTTCCTTGAACCGGAGCATTAATTGCATTTCTTTCTGCTACAGATCTAATCACAGCATTTCTAGAATTAATATTTGGGAGGTATCGTCTTCTNTTGTAATAGGTTTCTACATACTCATGTTTTCGAGCTTTTAAAATGATANTGTCCATATATTTTTTAATCGAAGGAAATTNAATAAAATATTCATCGATTATATTTTTCGCTTCATTTCTTGAGACACCTATATTTTGTGCCAAACCAAAAGCAGATATTCCATAAATAATTCCAAAATTCACAGATTTTGCATTTGTTCTCATCATTTTATCTACTTCATTAACNCTAACATTATAAACTTTAGCAGCAGTTACGCTATGAATNTCTATNCCATTATTAAAGGCCTTTAGCATCTCCACGTCACCACTAAGTGCTGCCATAATTCTAAGTTCAATTTGAGAATAATCTGCACATAAAATAGAATGATTTTTNTTTGATGCAATAAATGCGTTTCGCACCTTCATTCCTTGTGAGGTTCGAATTGGTATATTTTGCAAATTTGGATTAGCAGATGATAGTCTTCCNGTTGAGGCCACAGCTTGATTAAATGTGGTGTGTATTTTTTTNGTTTTTGAATAAACTATTNTAGGTAGTGATGAAACATAAGTTGTTTGCAGTTTGTTCATNGCTCTAAACTCTAACAACTTGTCTATTATTGGATGAGTCCCTTTTAATTTNATAAGNGTTTCTTCAGATGTTGAGTATTGTCCNGATTTGGTTTTTTTTGGTTTTTTTGACAAATTTAATTCTTCAAATAATACTTCTCCTNTTTGTTTTGGAGACGCAATATTAAATTCTTTTCCAGCAANGTTGTAAATTTCATTAGTAAGTNTTGATAAANTTGTTGTTAATTCTAATTCTAATTTTTGCAAGTAACTTTTGTCTAAACTAATACCATTTATCTCCATTTTAGATAATACTAAAGTTAATGGCATCTCNATATTGTNGTATAAAGAAATTATATTATTNTTATTTAANTCTTCTTCTAATATTATTGCTAGCTTAGATANTACATCNGCATTTTGACAACAATTTTCTGCTAATCTNTCTGAAATTTCAGCATAACTACTCTCTTTTTCAAGACTAATATTAATATTTAAGTATTGGCTAGANAGCAAATCTAATGATCTTCTCATNTCAGGAAANAATAAATAATGAGCTATTGATATATCAAACAATTTTCCNACTAAATTTATATCTAAAAGGTTTAATTTATTNGCTATGTATTTNATATCGTAAGCAATAATTTCAATTTTTTCATGTTCACATATTTGTTTTAAAAATTTGTTGNTTTNTTTATTAGAATCTACAAAGAATGTTTCGCCACTTATCAATCCAATAGNATAACCNAANGGTTTCTCAAACAAATCTGAACTTTTTAAAATATAAATAGAAAATTTCTTATCAATANTAATCTGATCAGTTATGGATTTTAACCNTTCATTGGATTGAACACGCTNATGTTTTATACTTAAATCTCGTTGTTTTTCTTCATTTGAAAAAAGACTAATTTGAGATTTATTTTGATTATTTTGTTTTGATGNATTTAAAACATCAATAGTTTCCGTCTCTTTCTNTCTTTGTTAAAACACGCTTTAANAAGTTATTAAATTCTAGCTCTTGAAACAATTCTCTTANCTTAATCTCATTAAAATCTGTNACTTTCATNCTTTCTGTATCATATGAAATTGGNACAGATGTGTTTATNGTAACTANTTTTTTACATAATANAGCTAAATCTCTAGACNATTCAATTTTTTCCTTTANTTTACCTNTTATTTGNGANANATTATTTAACAACCCCTCAACTGAACCAAATTCNTTGATGAANTTTTGAGCTGTTTTTTTTCCNACACCTGGTATTCCTGGNATGTTATCCGCAGAATCTCCCATCATNGCTAAAAAATCTATAACTTGATTTATTTTNTGNACTTNAAATTTTTCAAGCACTTCTGAAACACCCCAAATAGAAGTTGCTTCCCATTTNGTTGCTGGTCTATACATAAANATATTNTNTGAAACTAATTGAGCAAAATCTTTATCTGAAGTCATCATATAAACNTGAAAACCTTTTTTTTCCTCACTTTTTGCAATTGTTCCAATAATATCATCCGCCTCATAGCCATTTTTTGATAACACTTGTATATTTAANGANTCAAGTAATTTAAAAATATATGGNAGNGANTCGCTTAAGCCCTCAGGCATTGCTTCTCGATTTGCCTTNTATTGCGGGTATTCANCATGTCTTTCNGTNGGATGTTTTGTGTCAAANACAACGGCTATATGNGATGGCTTTTGCTTTTTTATTACTTCTAANANAGTNTTTGTNAAACCAAAAACNGCAGATGTATTTAANCCTTTACTATTAACNCTTGGGTTTTTTATAAAAGCAAANTATGCTCTGTAAATCAAAGCATAACCGTCTAATAAAAATAATTTTTTACCANTATCCACAANAGTAAAAGTACACTTTTATAGTTTTTTTATAATGATAATTTCGTAATTTTATTTNTANAATTTNTTAAATGNNAAAAGNNTTACTCAAAACNATTAAANNTCCAATAATTTTTGTTTTAATAATNTGGANTGTTAAAATNATNGAATATTATTTTGATCTTAACTTATATNAATTCGGTGTTTTTCCAAGNGAGATTATGGGTTTGCNTGGAATACTATGTGCNCCATTTATTCATAATGATTTTANACACTTANTAAATAANAGNATNCCAATTTTAGTGTTAGGTAGTCTGTTCATTTTTTTTTANAAAAATTTNTCANTNGAANTTTTTNTGTGGTTNTTTTTNATTTCTGGAATTTTGTTGTGGGGAATTGGNAGGCCAAACTATCATATTGGTGCAAGTGGNATTATCTATGCNCTTGCAACATTTTTGTTTACNAGCGGANTAATCAAAAAAGACACAAGNTTAGCAGCAATTAGTTTAATTATAGCNTTTTTNTATGGCTCNTTGATTTGGGGNGTNTTNCCTNNAAAAGNAAATGTNTCTTGGGANGGNCATTTAAGCGGTCTANTTTCTGGTGTAANNGTTGCAATATTTTATCGAAATGAAGGNCCTAAGAGAAAAAAATACAATTGGGAAATTGAAGAAGAATTAGACAATGAAATNAAAATCAATTATATTTTAAAAAATTAATTTTTAATCACNCCGTANTTTGAAATAAACCAAATTCGCTCATGAAAATANTATANTATCATTTTCGTAATTACTTCAATTGAAAACATNGAAATAGCTATTGAAGCAGCNCCTTGAGTGGATGAAAACATNAAGTAAAANACGATAAAAACNAATAAAATTGTATCAANCGCTCCGATTAANCTCCAACTGAANGTTTTTATTATATGCCTATATTTTTGTCTAATNNTGATCCAGGTAATTTTGTACCAAATTCTTTCATGAAAATAATACAAANNTGTTTTAGAAATTAATTCTAATANAGCAATTAGTGATGCTGCCTTAGATGCNTTAANTTTAANATTTGNATCNATATNAACTTCAAACANAGGTATNTCTCCAATATANGTTAATAAAANCCAACTTATNATCCANGTATCNAACGTNCCAACTATCCTCCANGAAATTGCCTTTGTTATNTGTCTTCGTCTNTGAACNNTTACTTTAGTNTCCATNNTTACAATATTAAAAAAAAAAATTAATATTACATCTTTGGTATTTATCTGCTTTAAACGTATTTTAGCAACTAAATGAAAAACATNAGAAANTTCTGCATAATTGCACATATTGATCANGGTAAATCTACTTTNGCAGATAGNCTTTTAGAGTATACTGGNACAGTAACAGGNCGTGACATAGAGGCNCAGGTGCTTGATGATATGGAGCTAGAAAAGGAAAGAGGNATTACAATTAAAAGTCATGCTATACANATGGANTATAAGTATANNANTGAAAACTANATACTAAATTTAATNGATACTCCAGGACATGTAGATTTTTCTTATGAGGTTTCTAGGTCAATTGCTGCTTGCGAAGGTGCTTTATTNATTGTTGACGCNGCTCAAGGTATTCAAGCACAAACTATTTCAAATTTATATCTTGCTTTAGAACATGATTTAGAAATTATTCCTGTNATGAATAAGATCGATTTACCCTCTGCTGAACCTGAAGTAGTAAAAGATCAAATTGTTGATTTAATCGATTGTAACAGATCTGANATACTTTCTGTCAGTGCTAAAACNGGAGAGGGNGTGCCATTAATTTTAGAGGAAATTATAAANAAAATTGCTCCNCCAAAAGGAGATTCTAAAAGTCCTTTGCAGGCAATGATTTTTGATTCAGTNTATAATACATTTAGAGGTATTGAAGCCTACTNTAAGGTCATCAACGGAGAAATTAAAAAAGGAGATGAAGTGAAATTTATGGCNACAGGNATGAAATATAACGCTGATGAAATTGGTGTTTTAAAGTTAAATAAAATGCCTAAAAATTCTATTAAAGCTGGTGAAGTGGGTTATATTATTTCAGGTATTAAAGATGCNAGAGAAGTAAAGGTNGGTGATACCATAACACAAGTTAGTTTTCCTGCTAAAAAAGCTGTTCAAGGATTTGAAGANGTTAAACCNATGGTTTTTGCAGGTATTTATCCTGTTGANACNGANGATTTTGAGGAGTTAAGAAGTTCAATGGAAAAACTTCAACTTAACGATGCCTCATTAACATATGAGCCAGAATCATCTGCTGCNTTAGGATTTGGTTTTAGATGTGGTTTTTTAGGAATGTTACATATGGAAATTATTCAGGAAAGACTTGAGAGAGANTTCAANATGACTGTTATAACTACTGTTCCAAATGTATCTTATTATGCNTATACAAAAAAAGAAGAGAAGTTAATTATTCANAACCCTTCAGATTATCCTGATCCAAGTACTTTAGATAGCGTANAAGAGCCATTTATTCGTGCTCAAATNATCACAAAATCAGATTTTATTGGTTCTGTNATGACTTTATGTATTGAAAAACGAGGAGAATTGAAAAATCAGGTNTATTTAACTACTGANAGGGTAGAGTTAACTTTTGAAATGCCATTAGGAGAAATTGTTTTNGACTTTTATGATAAATTAAAGTCTGTTTCAAAAGGTTATGCATCTTTTGATTATTANCCAATTGAATATAGAGNNTCTAGNTTAGCCAAACTTGATATTCTATTAAATAGTGAGCCTGTTGATGCCTTGTCTGCACTAGTTCATAAATCAAATTCATATACNTTAGGTAAAAAACTATGTTCAAAGTTAAAGGAACTCATTCCANGNCAACAATTTGATATTGCAATACAGTCTGCAATTGGTTCTAAAATTGTTTCAAGAGAGACAGTAAAGGCTTTAAGAAAAGATGTTACTGCAAAGTGTTACGGNGGTGACATTACTCGAAAAAGAAAACTACTTGAAAAACAAAAAAAAGGAAAGAAAAGAATGCGACAAGTTGGAAATGTCGAAATACCACAAAAAGCTTTCCTNTCTGTNCTACAANTAGATGATTAATATTTAAACATGGGAAGAGCATTTGAATTTAGAAAAGCACGAAANCTTAAGCGTTGGTCAAAAATGTCNAAAACGTTTACTAGAATTGGAAAAGATATTGTTATAGCAGTTAAAGAAGGTGGAGGAGANCCAGANACAAACTCTAGGNTAAGACAGNTTATGCAAAATGCTAAAAATGCTAATATGCCCAAAGANAATGTTTTNNGNGCTATTAAAAAAGCCAATAGTAAAGATGTTGCAAATTATGATGAAATTAGTTTAGAAGGTTACGCAGCTCATGGAATTGCTNTTTTCATAGATTGNGNAACAAATAATAATAACCGGACAGTTGCTGATGTTAGATCTTATTTTAGNAAAACTAATGGNGAATTGGGNAAAAATGGTTCTTTAGAATTTATATTTGATAGAAAAGGTGTGTTTACTGTTTTAAAAGAAAACATAAATATAAATTTAGAGGATTTTGAAATGGAGCTTATTGATGGTGGNTTAGAAGAGCTTTTTGAAGAAGAAGNTATTNTTACAATAATATGTNATTATTTAGATTTTAATAATNTNCAANACAANATAGAAANCTTGAACATTAATATTGAAAAATCTGAACTTCAAAGATTTCCTAATTCAACNAAANAAATTTCTGTCAATGATGCAAAAGANGTNTTAAAACTGTTAGATTTGCTTGAANACAATGATGATGTNCAAAATGTATTTCATAATATGNAGATGACTGAAGAAATNTTAAATNTGATTAACTNAAAATGAATGTATTAATATTAGGTANCGGAGGTAGAGAAAACNCCTTTGCGTGGAAAATTGCTAAAAGCAGCTCCTGCGGTCAANTGTATATTTGTCCAGGAAATGCTGGNACAAGTCTTATTGGAAAAAACATAAATATTTCTTTANANAATTTTGATGAAATAAAAACATTTGTATTAAATAAGAATATAGANATGGTAATTGTTGGGCCNGAAGACCCNCTTGTAAATGGAATTTATGATTTTTTNAAACAAGATGATTTNTTAAAAAAAATATCTGTTATTGGNCCATCAAAAAAAGGNGCCCAGCTTGAAGGAAGTAAAAANTTTGCAAAAGAGTTTATGCTTCGTAATTCTATACCAACAGCAAAATACAANTCATTTGATAAAAGTAATTTGTCTGATGGNTTTAAATTTTTAGAATCACTNGAAGGTCCTTACGTTCTTAAGGCTGATGGACTNGCTGGNGGAAAAGGAGTAGTCATTATTAATGATGTTGAAGAAGCNAAAAAAGAATTGTCTTCAATGATTTTAGATNGTAAATTTGGTTATGCNTCAANTACNGTTGTCATTGAAGANTTTTTAGATGGTATTGAAATGTCTGTNTTTATATTAACAGANGGNGANTCATACAAAATTCTTCCATCAGCNAAAGACTACAAGCNAATTGGTGAAAATAATACTGGTCTAAATACTGGAGGAATGGGNGCCATATCTCCTGTTCCTTTTCTAGACAGATTTTATCTTGAAAAGATTGAAAATGAAATAATAAAACCNACTATTTCAGGNTTAAAAAAAGAGGGNATTGAATATGTTGGCTTTATNTTTTTTGGACTTATAAANGTTAAAGGTGANCCNAAAGTAATTGAATACAATGTNCGTATGGGTGATCCTGAAACAGAAGTTGTNATTCCAAGAATAAAATCTGATTTNCTTAATTTGCTTAAAGGAATTAAAGATGGAACCTTTAGTGAAAANGACTTAAATGTCAATGATGAGGTTGCTGCCACAGTTATGTTAACATCAAGCGGATATCCAGAAAAATATTCTACNGGTTATGAGATTTCAGGTNTAGAAGATGTNGATTGNAGTATNGTTTTTCATGCTGGAACAAAANNTGAAAATGATAAACTAATTACCAGNGGNGGAAGNGTAATGNCCATTACNTCGTTTGGGNAAACAATNGAGGGGGCGCTAAAAAATTCTTATGAATCGGTTAGCAAAATTAATTTTAAAGGCAAGTATTANAGAAANGATATTGGTTTCGATTTATGANGATGCNTGCTCCTCATTATTTTTTCTATGCTTTAACATTTGTAACGTCCAAACTACCAAAAAAACAAAAATAATTANTATATATAAATAGTTAACNGANTTTCCTAGCATCTCAATATATTTAAAAATAAATTGAAAAAAATCAGCTATAGCNTACCAAATCTTATCCATTTTTTTTTTATTTACANNNACAAAACTAAATAATTATTTTCAAATAGTAATGCTACTTCGCAATCTNATAAACCCCAAACCTTATATNATTGTTTTTTTTATTATNATTTGGTNTTTGATAATGTTTGCTCCTTTAGCTTANAGTTCATTCGAAAGTGTCTTCAANCACGAATGGTTATCGCCCTTTTTTATATGTATANTAAGCTTGCTTTTACCTGCTTTTCATGCNATAGGGCTTAACAACTTAGTTTGTGAAAAAAATATAATTAAAAAAAACAATTTAATTACTGGNTTTGTGTATCTATTTTTTTGTGTTCCTTTTTATAATTGCATTAATGAATGGTTTGTTTCATTTTTTTTATTGTTCTATTTAAAATATCTTTTTGATTGTTATCAAAAAGATGATCCTTTTAGGCAAATTTTTAACTCGGGTTTAATTATTGGTTTATTAACTCTACTNTANCCTAATGTNTTTGTTTTTTCATTTATGATAATTGTAACTTGTTTGAATTNTGGNAATATCTCNTTGCGNATAATATTATCTTATTTAATTGGAATNNTTGTNCCGATGATTTTTTTTNTTTGCTATNTAATAATNTTTGGATATGATTTTCCCCCTTATAAAATTAACTTTTCATATGATCTAANGTTACCNGTCTTAAANAAANATGAGCTTTTAAAAATTTTTTGGNTATCCNTTGTTTTTCTTATTTGTTTATTGTCTATTTACGAACTTTATAAGTGGCTNTATAAAAAAAGCTTNCAATCAAGNAAAAGTTTNATAATTATATTTTTTTATTTNANACTAACTTTTNTATTATTTCTCGAGTCNTTTAAATNTAGTTANNTNATTATTGCCCCATTAAGCATAATAGTTGGTAATTATTTNACGTATACAAAAAANCGCNCCTTAGCAAATATTTTATTTTTCATGTTTTTAGTAACTTCTNTTTTTTACAGAGTTTCTATTGTTTTTTAATGTACATTTGTAAAAAATTNATATGAAATTTGGTGTTGTAATNTTTCCNGGTTCAAATTGTGACATGGACATGATACATGTAATANAAAACNTATTACATAAAGAGGTTGTNAAACTTTGGCANAAAAACACNGANTTACAAGANGTTGACTGTNTTATCCTNCCNGGTGGATTTTCCTANGGAGATTATTTGCGATCAGGAGCAATNGCACAATTTTCTCCAATTATGAAAGAGATTATTGGTTTTGCAAAAGCAGGTGGCCTAGTTATTGGTATTTGTAATGGGTTTCAAATTTTAACAGAATGNGGTCTCCTTCCNGGNGCCTTACTTCATAACAATTCTCATAAATTTATTTGCAAAAATGTTTATTTAAAAACAATTTCGGACAAATCTATAATAACNANTNTTTCNGAAAAATCAGTNTTGAAAGTTCCAATCGCTCATGCAGAAGGGAGGTTTTATGCTGATGATGAAACAATTAATAATTTAATTAAAAATGANCAAATAATTTTTAAGTATTGCGATAAGGATGGAAATGTGAATGATAAATTTAATCCAAACGGATCTCTACTTAANATTGCTGGAATTTGTAATTTAGAACGTAACGTTTTTGGCATGATGCCNCACCCGGAAAGAGCAGCTGACNCTNATTTATNTAATGAAGATGGAANNNTTTTATTTGATAGTCTTATAAANAATTTTAAAAACTAACTAAACATANNTACATCTAGTTTTTTAAATTAGACNNACTTAATNATATNTGTTATAAAAANTGCATTAATACNTATTTTTTTAATAANNCTGTAAAATNCNTTTTGTTTTTTTTTTAACAATTTAAGTTNATAAATATTTTGGTTTTTTTCGCGCTCAAAATTGGACTTTTAAATTATAAATTAAATATTTGTGCTGTTGTTTATCAATATTCCATTTTACTAAATATACCTATGNTNTTGATGTAAANGAATTTAGTAAACTGGGCATCAATTTTTATAAAACGTATTTTATTATTAGCANTAAATTGTTAATAAAGAAANGAGACGNGTTNTTTATAAATCTTGTTAAGTTGTAAATTTANTTTTTNAAATTTATTNAAATANTATTATGCAAATCAAAGAAATTTTTAAGCGCAATCATANNAAAATGCCTTTTCAAANTGAAAANATTACAGAGGCTNTTTTAAAAGCAATGCTATCNGTTAAAAATGGANCNCCNAAAGATGCAGAAGAAATTGCAAACAAAGTTTGCTTCAATTTGAATGAGAGAAGNNCNAGNATNCCNAACTATGTTCCAAANGTTGAAGAGATTCAAGACTTAGTTGAACAAACTTTAATGAAAAGTGAGTTTTTAGATGTTGCAAAAGCATATATACTNTATAGAAANATTCAANCGAAAAAAAGACAAAGAAATATNTTTGAAAGAAGAATTACTCTNAANCCATTTGAATATCCAGAACTCTATGAATATGTTCCNGCNATTAGACATTCTTATTGGATNCATACAGAATTTAANTTTACNAGNGATNTTCAAGATTTTAAAACACATTTAACNGAGGTTGAAANAAATGCAATNAAAAATGCCATGCTNGCAATTTCTCAAATTGAAGTTGCNGTAAAAAGTTTTTGGGGAGACATTTATCACAAAATCCCTAAACCAGAAGTTGGTGCTGTTGGNTCAACTTTTGCNGAAAGCGAAGTGAGGCANACAGATGCATATTCACANTTGCTNGAAATATTNGGGNTAAANNCCGANTTTAAAAATTTGAAAAAGAACCCTGTNATAATGAAAAGNGTTCGCTATTTAGATGCNGCACTTGTNAGTTCAAAAAGTGAAAACGACAAAGAATACACGGAAGCAATANTGTTGTTCTCNTTATTTATTGANCACGTNTCTTTGTTTTCACANTTTTTAATAATAATGGCCTTCAANAAACANAAAAANATGCTNAAAGGTATATCTAANGTTGTTGAGGCTACATCAAAAGAAGAACAAATTCATGGNGATTTTGGTATNGATTTAATTAAAATAATTAGACAAGAAAATCCTGAATGGTTTGACGTNAAATACGAATTTAAGGTGCAAAACATGTGCAAGACNGCATACGAAGCNGAAAGTGCAATTATAGANTGGATTTTTGAAAAAGGAGANGTTGATTTCTTGCCAAAAAATCAAATTAAAGAATTTATAAAAGATAGATTTAACAGATCNTTGTCNAGTATTGGNGTGAAAGAAGTGTTTGAAACAGANTCCAATATATTAAATNAAACTGANTGGTTTAATGATGAAATTATAGGAACCAAACATGTNGATTTTTTTGTTAANAGATCTATTAATTANAGTAAAAAAACTCAAAGTATAACCGCTCAAGACTTATTTTAAGACATGCAAAACACNAAAACANATTTAGCAAANAANCAATCTTTGGAANACAAAAAAAATTCAGAATATGAGTANCTACTTGATGCAAGNNCAAAAGCNGTAAACNCAAAAAAAGAAAATNNTGGCTTTNGCTGGTTAACNGANCATAGTAGAAATTTTTTAGCAGCNGGTTATGTTGCAGAAGGTGTTAANGCAGANGAAAGAATTAGAGAGATTNCCNACAGAGCCGAAGAAATNTTAAAGNTACCTGGNTTTAGNGATAAGTTTTTTAACTANATGGACAAAGGCTATTACTCCCTTTCATCNCCTGTATGGTCNAATTTNGGNAAAAAGAGAGGGCTTCCNATCAGNTGTTTNGGNTCAAATATTNCNGACGATATGGGNAATATTTTATANACTCAATCAGAAGTAGGTATGATGTCAAAACTTGGTGGAGGAACATCTGGNTATTTTGGTAANATTNGACATCGAGGNGCAAGNGTTAAAGACAATGGNGAGGCATCCGGTTCGGTACANATTATGCAATTATTTGAAACTATGGTTGATGTAGTTAGTCAGGGNTCTGTTCGNCGAGGTCGTTTTTCNCCNTATTTACCNGTTGAACANCCAGATATTTTAGANTTNCTTGATATTGGAACNGAAGGAAATCCGATACAAGAACTTACTCATGGTGTTTCTGTTACTGACAAATGGCTTCAAGAAATGATTGATGGAGATGTGGAAAANCGTACAGTTTGGGCNAAAGTACTTCAAAGGAGAGGGGAAATTGGCTATCCTTATATATTNTTTAANGACAATGCNAATAATGGNGCTCCAGAAGTTTATAANAAGAANAACTATACGGTAAANGCAAGTAATTTATGTACTGAGATAATGTTNCCGTCAAATGATGANTGGTCTTTTGTTTGTTGNCTTTCNTCTCTTAATGTTTTNCATTATGANGANTGGAAAAATACAGACGCNGTTGAAACTATGATATATTTTTTAGACGCNGTAATAAGTGAATTTGTTGAAAAATTAGATGTTTATAAAAATTCATCCGATTTAGACGATCAACAGACTTTCTTGTTCATGAAAAGAGCATATAACTTTGCGAAAGATCATAGAGCNTTAGGNNTAGGAGTANTAGGTTGGCACTCATTNTTACAATCTAAGATGTTTTCNTTTAACAGTCANGANGCTTATAANTTAAATACNGAAATATTTAAATTTATNAAAATCAANTCCTATGAAGCNTCNGCAAAATTAGCAGAAATATANGGNGAGCCAANNGTNTTAAAAGGANCTGGAAGAAGAAACACNACATTAAATGCTATNGCTCCAACAACATCATCNGCTTTCATTCTTGGACAAGTTTCNCANGGAATTGANCCTATTTGGTCAAATATNTATGTTAAAGATATNGCAAAAACCAAATCAACAATTAAAAATCCTTTTTTGGTTAAANTGCTTGAAGNAAAAGGAAAAAACACACAAGATGTNTGGNNAAATATNAGAGATAAAGACGGNTCNGTTCAGCATTTAGATTTTTTATCTGANCATGAAAAAGANGTNTTTAAAACCTATGCTGAAATTGATCAAATGGATATAATTTATCAAGCNGCNAATAGACANAANTANATTGACCAAGGACANTCAGTNAATCTTATGGTNCACCCAAGNATGCCNACAAAAGATATNAATAANTTATATATAACAGCATGGAAGCTTGGTTTAAANTCTTTATACTATCAACACAGTATGAATGCAGCACAACAATTTAAACAAAANAAAGAATGTGCTTCCTGCGAAGCCTAACTTGACAANATAAATATCNANAANTCAAANCAATTGATTAAANTTTGTTTGNTANTTTTATATGATGAAATTACAAGANNTCTTTGTTNTTTTATTTTTACTNNTTNTATATAGTTGTGCTCAAATTGTAAGCCCTANCGGNGGNGANAAAGATNTTTNTAAACCNAAACTTCTAAANACTTCTATAGAAAANNCTAATAATNAACTAAGAATAGAATTTAACTTTNATGAAAANATTCAGTANAATGATTGGAATACAAACTTTTATATTTCTCCACCAATTAATAATACNATTGAAAAAAAGATAAAAAACAAGTCTCTTNTAATAAGCTTTAGTGATTCATTGATAAACAANAAAGCATATAATATCTGCCTTAACAATGCTATTAAAGACATAACAGAAGGTAATATNATNGATAGTTTAAATTATCTTTTAAACCNTAACNATCTTAATGANACTATTAAATTTTCAGGAANAGTGTTNGAGGCAAAATCTTTAAGCCCTTTAAAAAANATNTGGGTTGCTTTACATGAAGCTAGTATTTTAGANTCTCAATTATTTAAAAAAACTCCTGAATTCNTAGCTAAAACAAATTTAGATGGATATTTTGTTTTTCCTAATTTGCCAAATGAAAAANAATANANNGTTTATGCNTTTAATNAAACNAANTATTTTTANGATAAAACAAATATTGCATTCTCTGANAAAAGTATTGAAACAGGANTTGACACATTTACTGAACTATTTAGTTTTAATTCTTCTGATACAACATACTATGANTATGANTCAACANATANTGTTTTAAATGATNCNGTTCNAANTACTGTAAATNGNAANATCATTATNAATNCTANTTTTTTAACACCCTGTATTTTACAGCTTTTTGAAAACGAANNCATTNTTCANGAAGAGNANTTTGACAAATATCCNTTAATTNTAAAAAATGTTTNTCCTGGTNCATATCAACTAAAATACATTCATGATGAAGATATGAATAAAAAATGGACAAACGGAAACTTANNAAAAAGNCGTCAACCNGAAANAGTTTNTATTTACAAAGANAAGCTNCTNATTAGAGAAAATTGGGATCTTGAAATAGANTGGAATTCTAAAAATTAAAATATTCTTTATCNAAATCTTTCAAAAAATTAAATTTATTTTTTTGCTTCNTATATTTATNTTTATTTAGTGTTACTGTAACAATCTCTTCTTTACCTTTTTCACATGANNCAATTTCTTTACCAAAAACATCAATTACCTTAGAACTGCCATTATAACTAATATTATTACGATCCTTTCCAATTCGATTTACTCCAANAGAAATACATTGATTTTCTATTGCTCTCGCTTTAAGCAAGGTACACCATGAATCAATTCTCTTTTCAGGCCAATTTGCTAGAAATATCAATACGTCGTAATTTTCTATATTCCTTATAAAAACTGGGAACCTTAAATCATAACATATCATCGGACAAATTTTCCAGCCATCTTGTTCAATGATAATTTTTTTATCTCCTTTATTTAGATGTTTATCTTCCTTAGCTATGGAAAATAAATGCTTTTTATCATAAGTTAATATTTTAAGATTTGATTTTATCCATACTAAACGATTGTACAACTTCTCGTTTTGAGTAATCATTAGTGTACCAACCACTGAACAATTATATTTTTTAGCAATTTTTTTCATCCATGTAATTGTATCCCCATTCATCGATTCAGCTAAATCAGTTTGTTCAGGCAAAAAAGATGTGTTAAACATTTCTGGCAATAAAATAATATCGGCACAAACTATTTCTGAAAACAACTTTTCTAATTTTTTAAAATTTTCTTTTTTACTTTGAGAGATATTGAATTGAACTAAGCTAATTTTCAAATTGTCTTTCATGTTTTAAATACTATATGTTAACTTTAAAATGACCTTTGAAACAATGAATAAAATTTTCAATCTCTTCTTTACTGTTATAAGCTTGAACTGATATTCTAAATAAAGTATTGTCATTCCAACTAAAAAATGGAATTTGAATTTTATATTTTTTATAAAACTCTAATTGATTTGACAATAAATCTCCTTTGAAATCGAATATATACGAGCTCATTTGCCCAAGAAAATGTGAGTTAGCTAATGGTTTTAAATTTAGTTCTTTTTGAATTTTATTTGCCGCCCACAAATTTAATTCTCTACATTTTTTTGCTTTATCGTTCCAGTTCTTTTTCTTTAAAAAATTTATTGTCTCAGGAACAGTTAGATATGCTGAGATATCATTGGTTCCTTGCCATTGTAAATAATCTAAAAACTGTGATGAACTAGGCTGTTCAGAATCATAACCCCAGCTAATGACTAATGGCTCTATTAGATCTTGTAGATTCTTATTTGAATACAAAAAAGCAACTCCTTTTGGTGAACACATCCATTTGTGACAAGCCCCACAATAAAAGTCTACATTTAAATCCTTTAAATCTAATTTTATATGGCCTGGAACGTGAGCACCATCAATTATTGTTATAATTTTTTTTTCTCTTGCTATTTTACATATTTCTTTTATTGGAAAAATAAGTCCTGTCGGACTAGTAATGTGACTTAAAAAAATAACGCGAGTTTTGTTTGTTATCCCTTTAACAAACTCATTTATAAAAAAATCTTTAGTAGTTAATGGGACTGATATTTTCTGATTAATATACTTGAAGCCAATTTTCTTTGATAAATAATTCCAAGCTTTATCCATCGCGCCATACTCATGATTGGTTGATAAAACCTCATCTCCCTTATCTAATCTTAAACTTCGTAAAACGGTGTTTAATGCGGTAGATGGATTTGGAAAATATACTACATCGTCTTTATCACAATTTACATAATGAGATAATGCTGTTCTTGATTTTTCTAAGTTTTTTATAATATCAAACGCTAAAAATTTCACAGGTTCTTTTTCCAATTGTTTTTGTATCTTAAATTGGGTGTTTAGCAACTCTTTTGGACATGCCCCAAATGAACCATGATTTAAATAAGTTACATTATGATCTAGGTGAAATAACGATTTTATTTCTTTAGATCCTAGGCACATATCATAATATATTAAAATGTATTACTTGTCTAGTTTAAACGACGATGATAAATACTCTCTATTCATTTTTGAAATATAGTCAATAGAAATACTTTTGGGACATTCAATCTCGCATGCTCCTGTATTAGTACAGTTTCCAAACCCTTCCTTGTCCATTTGCTTAATCATGTTTTGAACTCTTTCTTTTCTTTCAACCTGACCTTGTGGTAAATATGCATATTGAGACACTTTAGCAGCCACAAATAACATAGCTGAACTATTTTTACACGTAGCAACACATGCTGCACATCCTATACAAGCTGCAGCATCAAAAGCTTTATCGGCATCGTTTTTCTCTATTGGAATTGCATTAGCATCTTGTGAATTTCCTGATGTATTAACAGAAATAAATCCGCCTGCATGCTGAACTCTGTCAAAAGCAGACCTATCAACTACTAAATCTTTAATTACAGGTAGTGCTACGGATCTCCAAGGTTCAACATGAATTGTATCTCCATCATTAAACATACGCATATGTAGTTGACACGTAGTTACTCCTCTACCTGGTCCATGAGCCTGTCCATTTATATATAACGAACACATACCGCATATACCTTCTCTGCAATCATGATCAAAAGCAATCGGTTCTTCACCTTTTGTTATTAAATCATTATTTAAGATGTCTAACATTTCAAGAAATGATGAGTCTTGTGAAATTCCTGTAACATTATAACTAACCATTTTACCCTTTTCCTTTCTGTTTTTTTGTCGCCAAACCTTAATTGTTAAATCCATATTTTTTATTTGTAACTTCTTTGTTTTAATTCAACCTCCTTGAATTCTAATTGTTCTTTATGTAATATTGCTTCAGAAGGTTCTCCTTTATATTCCCAAGCTGAAACAAAAGAAAAATTAACATCATCTCTCTTGGCCTCACCTTTTTGCAATCCACCCTCCTCAACAGATTCTTCTCTAAAGTGTCCTCCACAAGATTCATTTCTTTCTAATGCATCTTTAGCAAACAATTCGCCAAGTTCTAATAAGTCTGCAACTCTTCCGGCTTTTTCTAATTCAGGGTTTAAGCTATTTTTGTCACCTAATACTCTAACATTTTCCCAAAATTCGCTTCTTAGTTTTTTAATAGATGTAATTGCTTTGTTTAAACCCTCTTCATTTCGAGACATTCCTACGTATTCCCACATTATTTTTCCTAATTGCCTGTGAAAATAATCTACAGGCTTTGTCCCTTTAACGTTCAAAATTTTATCAATTCTTGCTACAACGTCTTGTTCTGCTTTAACAAATTCGGGCAATTCTGTTGAAATAGGACCAGTTCTAATTTCATCTGCAAGATAATCTCCAATAGTATAAGGCAAAACAAAATATCCATCAGCTAAACCTTGCATTAATGCTGACGCTCCAAGTCTATTTGCTCCATGATCAGAAAAGTTTGCCTCACCAATACAATAACAGCCTGGAATTGTCGTCATTAGATTATAGTCAACCCAAACACCTCCCATGGTATAGTGAACCGCAGGGTATATCATCATAGGAGTTTTGTATGGGTTTTGCGCAACAATTTTCTCATACATTTGAAAAAGATTACCATACTTTGAAGCTATTACAGTTTCTCCAAGTTTAATAATATCCTTTTTTGTTGGGTTCTGCACCCTTTTTGTCTTTGCTTCTTGTCTACCATATCTTTCTATTGCACTAGAGAAATCTAAATACACTGCTTCACCTGTAACATTTACACCAAAACCTGCATCTATTCTTTCTTTAGCGGCTCTTGATGCAACATCTCTTGGAACCAGATTTCCAAACGCCGGATATCTTCTTTCTAGATAATAATCTCTATCCTCTTCTTTTATTTGTGTTGGTTTTAGCCTGCCTTCACGAACCGCTTTTGCATCGTCAATATTTTTAGGAACCCAAATCCTTCCATCATTTCTTAATGACTCCGACATTAAAGTTAGTTTTGATTGATGGTCTCCACTTCTAGGAATACATGTTGGATGAATTTGTGTGTAACATGGGTTGGCAAAGAAGGCGCCTTGTTTATGTATTTTCCATGCTGCCGTTACATTAGACCCCATTGCATTTGTAGATAAATAAAAAACGTTTCCATATCCTCCACTAGCAATAACAACAGCATGAGCTGAGTGTCTTTCTATCTTTCCTGTTTCTAAATTTCTTGCAATTATTCCTCGTGCTTTACCATCAACTTTTACCAAGTCGAGCATCTCATGCCTATTATAAGGTGTTATCTTACCTTTACCTATCTGTCTATTCATTGCTGAATAAGCGCCTAATAATAACTGTTGTCCTGTTTGACCTTTTGCATAAAATGTTCTTGAAACTAATACTCCACCAAATGATCTATTATCAAGTAAACCACCATATTCACGACCAAATGGAACACCTTGAGCAACACATTGATCAATAATATTTGTAGAAACTTCTGCAAGTCTATATACATTTGCTTCTCTGGCTCTATAATCACCTCCTTTTACAGTATCATAAAATAGTCTGTATACTGAATCTCCGTCGTTTTGATAATTCTTCGCAGCATTTATTCCACCTTGTGCGGCAATAGAATGGGCTCTTCGAGGTGAATCTTGGTAGCAAAATGTCTTAACATTATAGCCCAGCTCAGCTAATGTAGCGGAGGCTGATCCTCCTGCTAAGCCAGTTCCCACTACAATAATATCTATGTTCCTTTTGTTAGCAGGATTAACCAAATTAATCTTATTTTTATGGTTTGTCCATTTATCCTTAAGGGCTCCTTGCGGTATATTTGATTTAAGTTTAGCTGACATTATTTATTAATTAAAAAAATGAAAAAGTGCAATAAAAACAAATCCAAGCGGTACTAAAATAGCATATACTATACTCAGGCTCTTTATTGTTAAAGTATACTTACTATAATTTACTCCAGTAGACTGAAATGATGATTGAAATCCATGTAGTAAATGCAGAGATAGAAAAATAAATGACAAACAATAAAGAACAACTCTCCATAAATCATCAAATTTATGTTCTAGTTCTTCAAAGTATCTAAAAGGATTTTCAGGTTTAAAATCTATGTACTTATATTTTATTTCTGGCACCCAAAAATCGTAGAAATGTAATGCTAAAAATAACATAATCATAAGTCCTGTTACAATCATATTTCTGCTAATCCAACTTGAATTGTTAGATGGTTTGTTTATGGCATAGTTTATTGGGCGCGCAGATTTATTTTTTATTTCTAAATAAATACCCATACCCAAATGAAAAACTACTCCAAATATCAAAACTGGTTGCAATAAAAATTGTACAACAAAATTGGTCCCCATAAAGTGAGAGACCTTATTAAACATTTCCGCACTAAAAACAGAAAGCATATTGATGGTAAGATGTTGTAATAAAAAGATCATAAGAAACAGTCCTGAAACTGCCATCAAAACTTTTTTACCAACTGATGTGTTAATGATATTTGTTGACACAATAATTCTTTTTATGCAAAGATAATACAGAATTTACAAAACCACAATTTATTTGTTTTACAAAATCTCAATTAATACTAATTTTAAATTATATTTTTGTTATAACGTTAAATAGGTTAAAATGAAATATCTTCCAAT
>NZWA01000086.1 GCA_002697505.1 Flavobacteriales bacterium
CCATTCATGATAATCTTGAAGATGTGTTTCATCTTGATTTTACAAGCAGCAGGAGTAGAGGAACGAATCGCTTCAATACCCATAATCTTCAGTTGTGGCTCTTCGTACCTCACTCCCTCTGAATCAAAGACATTCATGATATAGCGTTTCTTTGCAGTCCAAACGGCTCGGTCTGCAATATTCTCACGTTTCATCACCATCTTCTGCTGAAAAGCATTGATGTAATCTGCAAGACGGATGTAAGATTTTTCAATGATATCTTCAAGTTTATCTTCACACACCTTGTCAAGAAAGTCAATCACTTTGGTCTTGTCTTCAATCTTCTCACCAAACACTTTCTTTACCAAGTCATCCATACGAATGTAAACAGAATCAGTATCAACCGCAACAACATAATCTTTTATTTCTTCCGGCTTGAGTAGATCGTTTAGATATCCATTGATTTCTTTCTCAATCCAACGAATAGACAACTGACCAGATGTGGTTACCGCTTCTGCAACTCTCTGGTCAAAATACCGAAAGTGCTCGTTTCCCATCGCACCGAAAGCAGAGTTGAGAGTGATCTTGAGATTGAGTTGCATATTGTGATACTTAGAGATAAGGTTATTCAGATCATGTCTCTTTGTAGGGTCTTTCTCTTTTTGCAACTCTTTCTTTGTCTCAATCATCAGCTTCTTGTACTTCACTCTGTCATTATAAATCTTCTCCATCATCTCTGGGAGAAAACCCTGTCTATCAGTCCGATAGAATTCATTGTTGGGAGTGTAAGTAACACCAAACTGTTTGAGAGAACTCAAGTCCAGCTCTTCAGTCAATAGACCATCTACTCTGGGATACCTATTCTTGATAGTTTGCAACTCCATCGGCAACTCTTGTGTGATAAGAGTTTCTGGTGATAGATTGTATTGCATGATGAGATGAGGATACAAACTATTCAGATCAAAGTTGACAACCCAATCATGAGCTCCAAGTATTGGATCTTTGACAAATGCACCTTCAAATTCAGAAGATTTGTGTGCAGATCGCTTTGGCGGAATGACGATACCTTTGCGAAGAAGATGATTAAATATCAGAGTGTCCCACATACGAACCTGTCCGAAACAGTTTCCGTAATTGACCTTGCAGAGATATGCAAGTGAAACAATCATCTCAAGAAGTTTCAGTTTACCCTCAAGACGTTCAACCAACTCCACATCTTTGATATTGTATTCAATGAACTTCTGATAGTCATTCTTATAGAGTAAGTGTAGAGAACCTTGTTCTGAATAGTCAAGTTTGCGCTCTCCTAATTCTACGTTTGCGATATGGTCAAGACGATAGGATTCTTGTGGAGTGTAGATGAACTTACGATACATCTGAAAATAGTCAAGTGTTTCAACACCCACGATTTCATAGGCTTGAAGTTCTTTACCACCAAGTCCAAACATTGTGTATTCGTTGACCTTTCTCCACGGAGACATCAAACGATATGGATTTTTGACAACATCAAAAAGACGTTTTGCACGATTGACAAGATAGGGAATATCAAACGATTCTACGTTCCACCCTGTGAGAACATCTGGTGATTCTTTGTCCCAAATCTGGAAGAACTTTTCCAACATAGCTCGTTCACTCTCAAAACGAAAATAGAAAACATCATCCCTGTCATTGACAAACTCATCTGTGCCAAAGACATAAACTTTCTTGCCAATCTTGAGTGTGATAGCAGTAACTTGTTCGTTTGCGGTTTCTATATTTGGAAAACCATGTTCTGAACCAGTTTCAATATCAAGATAAGCAATACGAATCTGTGAGAAGTCGTAATCTATATGTTCTTCTGGAAAATGTTCTGCAAGAAAAGAGAACTCAAACTTGTTGTTACCATGAATCTCAAAGTTATCAACTTCTTTGTATTTACGAATGAAGTCACGACACTCTTTGATGCTACCTGGGCGAATCTCACCCATAAGTTGACCATCAAGTGTTTTGAATTTACCTTGATTATTTTTTGCAGGAATGTAGAGAGGCGGTTTGTACTCTACACGATCTTTAAACCGCCTCCCATCGCTGGAGACACCTCTGAATAGAATGTGATTTCCGATACATACAACATTTGTATAAAAACTCATTATTTGTCTAGGTTAAAGATTCTAACGTAATTCACTTCTAACTTATCTAATCTAGTATAACATAATAGAATCTGTTTGTCAATCCAATTCTTTTTAGAACTGAACTGGTGTAACATAAACAAAATCTGTAAATAACTCAACCAAATATACTTCATAATCTCCTTTCGTAATTACGAGAGAAGACCATCCTTATATTGAGTTTTTCCGTTTACTCTCAGTGCCGTCATTGCTTTATTACGATTACTTCCATCTTTTCTATACGAACAATGCACCCATCCACTATGTGGATCTTTACCATCATAAAACTCAAGAATAAGTTGGTCAAAATCAAGATTGGCTTCAATCCAGTGTGCGATATCTGGATTGGATACTTTGGATGACTCAAAATCCGCCGCTTCACCATTACAATGTTGGCTCGTCCCTGAACCGCCAACCGCCTTGTTTAGGTCTGGACCACGATAGCCGCTGTTGATGCGAATGGGTCCAAACTCTTCCCTGAGTGGTTGTAATATGTGATTACAGAGATTCACCAAATTGATAACGTGTTCCATAGTTGGCGTGTTGGTAAGTCCTAATCTCTCCGCTGTTGAACTTTTCGTCATTTCTTTCAATGCGAAATTTTTTGTAAGATACATTGACATTTTTTTCCTAACTTTGTATGACTTCTACTGCTCTGGAATTTGGGTCAAATCTAACTTTCAAATCAATTTCAATTGGAAGAAGTTGTCCATCTTTCATCGGAACTGGTAGTTTACCTTCCGCTGCTGCTTGAAGTGCTTCCGCAGCAGATTGATGTGGATGATTTGGGTCATCCGCAATAAGTTTATCAAGTTCTTCTTTTGCATCATCTGGTAATAAATCATCTAACATTTTACCCACATGATCTTTTGCTAGGTTCTGAGCTTTGTCAACTACTAACCCAGACACAACATTGAATAGCATTCCTGCTAATGGTAACATAAAACCCCCTCAAGTAGTTTAAATAAAAAATACCCCATCAAAGTATATATCTCTGATGAGGTTTTGAGGATTACTTATCCTTGTGGTCAATCACTTTTGAGTGATTTTTGATTGGGATAAGCCGAGGTTTCTTTTCCTCTGGAATCACTTTCTCAAGTGAAATATTCAGAAGACCATTTTGGAATTCTGCACCCCTTACAACCATATCGTCTGAAAGGGTCCATTTACGAGAAAACGCTCTTCTCGCAATTCCACGATGAACATACTTTTTGTCATCTGAGGATTTGTCTTCTGTAGAACGGACAGTAAGTATTCCATCCGCTACCTCAACTTCAATATCATCTTCGGAAAACCCTGCAAGGGCTACCTCAATGACATAATTGTACTCATCCACTTTACGAATATTGTAAGGCGGAAAACTCTCTTGTTGTGAAGTTGGAAACGACATCAGACGATTGAACATAGAATCAAACCCTACGGAAAGACCCATGAACTTCTCTAAGTCGCCTGCTGTGAAATGTGAATGATGTGCTAGTTGTACCATAATACCTCCTTATAAAGCAAGGTTGGTTGTAAGAAGATTCGTCCCGAAGCACACGGCAACGAATCGGTGAAGAGAGGTTTCCGCAATGGACAACCTCTCAAAAGTATTTATACCAATTCTTCCAATTTAAGTTCTGTAACTTCTTCAGTCACAAAATTTGATAAAGTAGAAATGGTGATTGTCTTGATGATATCCTCAATAGTATTGTTATTGAGAAGTTTTCTTATATCATCAATGGGAATGACACTTCCCATTGGCCATATATGTGCAAGTGCTTTCACCTGTTGTAAAAATCCTATGACGTTAAATCTACGATTGGGATGAACTTTTTCAGTATAATACTCATTACACATGAAATTTGTCATACAGTCATATTCGTCAAGAAAATCTCTAACAGTTTTCAAGAAATCATATGCACTATTACAGATGTCTGGTGTTCCACAGTGAATCACTGTATTTACTGTACAGTTCTCACTCAAGATATTGAAATGTGGATCGGGATCATAAGATGCACAAACTGAAAATTTTCTATGTAGTTTAGAATAATGTGCAAATATCTTTGATGCAAAGGCTCCATACATTTCATAGTAAACAAATTGATTACTAATCATATTGTTTGTCTTCAACATCCTAATACAATCATCTAAACTTTCCTTTCCCTTTAAAACAGAAATCAAAACAGTTTCATTTAGTTGACTCTGAACAATACTGGATATAACTCCCTTGAGTTCATTCTTCTTGAAAACTTTGTTCTTTGTCGTGACATTTAACATATAGGCTGCACGATTCTTCAACTTCTGACTATACTCTTCCATTTGACTAGAAGTAGCATAAGGATTTAATTGCCAAGTGATATCTTCTTTGACAATTGTTGTCAGAGCGTGTTCAATTGAATCAATACTCTGTTTACTCTCTGGTTTTGACAAACTGTTTAATTTCGTTCCAATTGAAATTAATTTTTCAAGAGAGTAATCTTTTGTCTTACGAAAGACATGAACAATCCGATTCTTTAGAGATGTCTTCTTATCCATAACAAGATCAATAGTATTTCCACTAAAAACATACTCAATCTTCATCTTGTCGTTGCTAGGAAGTGATTCTCCAACATTCAAATCTAATAGAACAGAAGTGAGTTTTTCTCTCAGGTCAATTCCATTTTCTAAAACATCATCAGCCATATCACTGAATTTATTATTCATCCCCTTTCGGAATAGTTGTGAACCACCCTTTGTGCTAATATGATTCTTAGCACGTTTTAGAACACCATCATCCATAAGGAAAGTCCCAACATACTGAATAGGACAAACACCATCAATTTCAAAGTGAAAAAACTCAGGACGTACTTCCCTGTTAAAACACTTTTTATGTATTTCTAGGTGTCTAGTTGTAAAATAAACATCCTCTGCTGATACAGAGAAATCGGATTTGCTATAAAATTTCATATGATCCTTTCATGATGAAATTGTGTTAAGAAGTAGTTATCCTACTTCTTGTCAAAAGGATGAGAACCATTTCTCACCCTCATACCTAAAGTATAACAAATTCTACGAAATTGTCAAGACTTTTTATGCATATTCTAACAATTCGCCCTCTGGATCAAGACACTCCTTACCAGCCTTAAAGCAAGAAGTTGTCCATTTTAAACTATCATCATCCAATGGTATTTGATATGTATCAGATACATAACACCGAACCGATTCATATTTTTCTAATAAGTTGGTAACGTGTCGGGCTTTACCAGACGAATCATCGGTATTAATTAATGTTACAAATGTATCAAGATTTTCATATTTATTTAAAATTTCTTCATCTGGAATATTATATTCGTAAAGATATTGTTTGTGCGAATCCCAATGAAATTTTTGTATTTTCATCTTTATTTCCAATTAAGAGTTACTTTTAAATTTATTTATTCGTGCCCATGCGAACCGCAAGGTAAATGCGAGTCCTCAGAGGCAGGGTAGTCCTAATCTAGGCGTGATTAGATTTATGATCACCCAGATAGGATAAAGACTCAATGCAATCCAAAACCATTCCATCATGAAACTCTCAATCTGTCAATCACTTTTTGTCTCCATTCATCTGTCTCTCTGGTCCATAATTTTATTTCTTCTCTCGTTCTCCCACATCCTACGCAAAATTCTTCTCCGTTGTTTTTGCGTTTTACAAGTTTGCATATCTTTTTGCATGGTGACTTTACTTTCATTTTTGCAGGATAACTTGCAATGTCTGACTGTCTGCATTACAACTTTTACCTACTCCACCCCAATTTTTGTTTCCAATCAATGGTCTGATTGTGTATCCAATATCACTTGAATTCAAACAAGCACAATCTCTTCTCTGTCTATCAAATGCACTCAACTCAAGACCCCACCCACATTTACCTACTGTCCAGTACATACCATCACAATACAATCCATAAACTTCAAATGATGCATTATCTTTATTTCGTAAGAAGTCATTGATAAAAACGCTGTTTGTGCAAGTTGTCATATTATCTGGGTTACCGATTGATATGTTGTCCCATGTCTGACTTGATGCGTTGTCCCAGAAATCTTTATATGTCTGTTCTTGTATTAAATTGGGAACTTGACCTTTTGTAAAATTATCAGACCAAGAAAGAATGGTAGTGACTGTTGTTTCTACGATTTCCTCTGTCTCATTATCCGTATCCACCACTTGACTAGGATGATCGGGATTGACAGAAACAGGAACAGTAACAGTGGTGGTTGGAGGGCTATTATGTGTGACAACAAAAGGGTCTGAAATTCCAGATTCATAGTGTATTTGTGGTTCCTCAAAAGTGTAATTTTTGTACTGTACCTCAAGTTGAATATTAACAGGCGCCATGACTGTCCCTGTCATGTTTTTATCTAACTCTGTTTCATCATATAAATGTTTTTGAATGAAATCTGTCAGATCAATATGATGTTTTTGAACCATAACAGGTCTTGTACCTGTTCTAAAATTTGCTTCTGGATACTCTTTTTGTCTTGGGTGTTCATAGTTGAGAGTAACTTTGATGTCCTCTTCTTTTTGACCCTCACAACTAATTAAACTTGTAGCGACGATCAACAACCCTAATATTATTTTCGTCATGGTCATGTATGAATACTTCCTTGATAGGTCCGTCTATGTTCTTGTCCCAATAGTCAAGAAACTCTGTGATTCTGGGATATTCTGGGATTTGGTCTTCTGTTTGCCACATGAATTCATTTACTAAAGAGAGATGGTCTGGTATGTAATAAACCACCTGAACAGTTGCAGTTGTCCATTTCTTTATTATGTAGACCATGAATTATTCTGGTTTTGTTGGCCAGGTGACGTTGGTGAGATTACCTTCTTCGTCTAGTTGTGGTTCTGCTGTTGATGGTAGGTCACGTAATGCTTGGCGATAATTTTTTTGTTTTTGCGTCATTGTCAAATCTTGTCCTGCCCACCAATCTGTTTCTACGATTCTACGATCTCTTTCTTGTCTAAGTAAACGCATTGGTTCTATCGCCTGAAGTTCTTTTTCTTTATTTAAAACTTCATCCCATGTAAATTTGGGACTTTCATTATTTGACTTGACACCTTCTAAACTTGTTAATTTCTCTACACTTCCATAAATGGTCAATCCAGTATTTGGATTAGTTTCATTGTGTAATGCTAAAATTGCTTCATATTTCATTATTGAACTTCCATGAAACGTACTCTTGTTTCAAACGTACTATTTCCATAAACAATAAAACGCCCAGATGAATCTACATTTTTTATTTCTATTTTGACACTGAGCGTTCCTGCTGCTGAAATGGTAACATGGGGTAAAGGCATAGTTTGATGCCACATAAATTCTCGTGTTGCCGCATCTGTATATGCTAAATATGCTCCTAAAGTATATACATGATTTGTTACAGTTGGACTATGAGTAACGCCAGTATAAGTTACCCTCATATTCTTTCTATTATCCCTATAAGAATCATTTCTCCCATACATTGTCACATCAAAAAAAGGGTAAATTGTTGTATTATTTCCAGAACCCCCATGACAAACATGATCTGCGGTATTAAAAATTTCTTTGTAATTAGCGTCACCACTTTCATCTTGGTCACTTGTTTTGTATACAGTTGACATTTTCAAAAGATGTCCAGTAGGAAAAGTTACGGCACTTCCTAGTGTGGCTGNCNCTNNCTANAGTTGCAGTATCACCAGACANAGTAATTGGAGCNCCAGANTTTGTNCCTGTCTTACCTGTTATNTTATCTACGTTTAAACGACTCATTTCTTNCCTGTTGAACCAAACCCACCATCACGCTCTGTTTTGCGTTCTGGTCTTTCAAAAACCTCTTCNAAAACGTGAGGTTGGTCTTTGAATAATTCTGCCTGACAAATTCTTTCTTCGTGATTGATGTANTTNACATAACCACTCATNTTGAAAANCATGNCAAAAACTGGTTCTACATAATCTGAATCTATNATNCCNACATTGTTTGCAAGTGTNAGTCCTTGTTTCAATGCNAGNCTTGACCTTGGATAAAGTCGTACAGAATAACCTNTTGGAATATCAAGTATCAATCCAGTTGGAATCAAAATNCTCTCTTTAGGATTGATNGGTACTCTTTTCAGCNTTACNNCTCTCGTTACCTTCTCTGTCTCTTCAAAATCGTTTCTATATACTGTTACTTCTGANTCNTCTNGCAGAAAAGAGTACAAATCAAAACACGCCGAACCACTAGTGGCACGATATGGATCTTTGACCTCTGGATTCAACTTGTAGTAACGTAAATCACTACTCATTGTCAGCATCGGCTTCTCTTTTATTTCCTATATTATATTTAGGAGTCAACTCCCATTCNTCCTTTTCCTTGAAGGAAAGGATTTTTAACTGACTTAATGGGACAGTTGGTTCNTCTGTTTTTCCTGCATCTGCNAGCGAAATAAGTTCCCATTCCGCTAACAAGTTTGCAATCGTGTTTCTTCTTGCTTTGTCGTTTTCNGAAAAGTTGGATGCTTTTCCGTCAAGTGCAAATAATTCTTTGAAATGAACTATGTAATANTTACCCTGCTTGTGCAGAATATGACATGACTGAAATAAAGTTTTATCTTTTCTTGATGCGATGCCGATGCGTGTGAGGGTTTCTCTGACTTTGAGAAAATCATCAGCCTCTTTCAATCTCACTTCAATCATGGAATCAATGATGTTTTCACTCATTTTTTCCCTTTCAAACCACCTTTATCAGAATGTTTTCTTAATATATCCAGTTGCGAATCATTGAGAAGTGTAGCATAATCTCTCGCTTTCGCATAACTGCATTTATAATAATCTTTTATCAATTCAAGAACTTCATTGTTCTCTCTTTTCAACCATTTACTNTANCGTTTCTTTGGTCTAATACTATTTAGAAAAAAGTCAAACTGAAGTTTTGAATCAAGGTGATTGTATTCATTCATGAGATTTGCATAAAGAACCATGTCATGACTGAAACTCAANGCACGATTTACAATGAAAGGTTTGTATTCCTTTTCAAGTTCTGGATTNTCGTCAATGAGATTCTGTTTACCATGCTCAATCTGTTTGGTGAAATCAAATGGACTCATGACCANAATTNCTCTCTNATNAGAGNTGANCNNACNTTNNTNTTGTTNANTTCACTATGAAANNCTTNGTGTTTTTCCAACTTACCATTTGNATCTTTTCNTGTTTTAGAACNATCNNANCCTTCTAAATATTTTTCCATCTTCTTTCNTATCTCATCGTTTGGAATAAACAAACGAGTNTGACGAGAGTNTGGNTCATCTTTGAGGCCGAACTGCAAACACCATCTACGAATCGTTTCCCAAGAATTACCACCCTGAGCATCNACCATGATTGGATGAGTTTGATACANAAAATCTTTCTTGTATTCCAAGTCATTGAGAATNAAATACAACCAAGGTTTGCAGAAAGAACCTTCTTTGTTTTCCTTNGTCACATTCCAACTGTTTTCCATAGCATTCACCAAGTTNCCACGAAACACNTCATCGTGNTTGGGGATTTGATGAGAGAAGTTGTCTGGGAGATTTTGTANTTTGTGTTGAAAATCATCCTTCGTTTTGAAGTAAAGAGGATAATTGTCTCCNAGAACTTCTCTCATCATCGGAGAATCGTAAACAAGAGTTGGAGTTCCTGCAAGGATTGGGTCTTGAACTGAAAGATTCCAAGTTGCATANCCNTTTATCCACGCAACCGAAGCATAAGAGTTTCGCAGAAAATCAGAATAGAGTTCGTANGAACCAAGGAGTGAATCTGGAACACCTTCGTATGCATANTTGAATCTTCCTGGCTCAAATACTGACTCTTCNTTAGAATCATTCTCTTCCAATTCTTCCAAAGAAGCATTCTCAACTGGCGAATATCCAGACAATGGTTTCTTNACNTTTGCATCAGTCACAAATACTTGATACTCATCTGGAAGTCCTTGCATCATCTTNTGNAAACNTCTTGCACCAGTTGTTTCATTCCAACGATGATTNAATGCAATNGCTTTGATTCCATCTGGAGCATTCCAGTATTCACCATTTGTCATTGGAAGTTCACGAGCTTTGAGAGGCATCTTTCCAATCTTACTCATGAGTGTGTTCTCATCTGGAACAAGAACATGAGGTTTCTTCTCAAAGTTGGAGAGAAGATACTTCGTGCTAGCATCAGAGTGAAAGAAGATTTTACTGCATCTGTCAATCGCTTCAAACTGACGAAAGAATGTTGGTGGAAAGGCTGGTGCAGGACTTGATGCGTTACAATCAACCCAATGAAAGAAACACATGGAATCAGTATTATTCATACCATATCGTAATGATAACAGATTCCACAAAACATTTGTAAGTATCTCTGGTTGATGACAGAAGACAAAATCAATGTCAATAGATGAAGTGTGGAGTGTCACAAACTCACCAGGGCGAAACTCCACTTTCTGTCTACCAGAAAAGATACGACAAAATGTTTTACCATCAAAGTTAGCACGATTCTGCATCACGGATTGCGGATACGGAAACGGAATGATAGTTACATTATCCATAGAATACAATGGGTCTGAAGGAGACAATGTATTCAGTTCAGGAATCAAAATATAATGATGACAAATAGGCAGAAAGTGAACTGTATCCATCATCACTTTCCAATTTGAGCATCTCTCTACTTCATACTTGCGACCTTTCCAACGAACAGGAGAAGCCACGTGTAGAATACGTTTACCAAAGATTGAAACACCAGAATAATCTTTGTGAAATTGTGTCATTTCCGTCATACGAACTCACATTCTGCCATCAATTCAACAAGACAGGCGACAAGGTTAATCTCTTGGTCTGCAACAAAAGCAGATTTATACTGATACTCTGCAATTGTCAGAACCGCTTGTGGAATGGAACCTTTATCCACTACATTATATAGCTCATCGTAGATTTTACGATAGACAGTTGCAGGGTCATTATCTACGTTTGCAACAACCCACTGTCTCATCTTGGAAAAGTTTTTCTCACGCAACGAATCTATCAACTCCTTGAGATTCATTTCCTTGATGTTTGCAAGAACACCAGAATTGATTTCACCAGAAGTTGAGTATCTTTGCAACTCGTTTAGCACTCTGCGAAAATCTGGAAAGTGCTTGAGAACAAGTTTTGCAATTACCTCTTTATCGTAATCAATAGATTCATCCGTAAGAATACCTTCCACTCTCTTCATGAAACGAGCTGCAATGACTTGTTTCTCTCCATTTTTCAAAGAGAAGTCAATCACAGCACAACGAGAATGAATCGGTTCTATGATACGATTTTTGTAATTACAAGTGAAGATAAAAGAACAGTTATCCGCAAATCGTTCTGTGAAGTTTCTCATTGCTGGTTGAACAGAGTCAGCATTCATGTAATCTGCTTCGTCTATGATTACAACCTTACGACTACCAGACAATGAAATGGTAGAACAGAATTGTGTCAACTTTGTTCTGAGAGTGTCAATCATTCTACCTTCATCGGAACCATTGATG
>NZWA01000030.1 GCA_002697505.1 Flavobacteriales bacterium
TAGTGAGAAGAAAGAAAAACCAAAGGTAAATATTTTTGATAAACCTAAAGGTGATGATTCAAAAACACCTGGTACAGACCCTAAAGATAATGTATATAATGATGGTGAGATAGAAACCGTAGTGGATAAAGATGTAGATGAAATAAAAGATATGTTGTATGGTGATAATCCACTTGCAAAGTATATGAGTTACAAAGATGATAAACACATACAACAACATCTTGATGCATTAAAAGATGTAGGTGATATGTCACCTGGTAAAGAAGATTTTCATAGGGATGAATTGTTTTCAGTTATGTCAAGAGCTCAACAAAATATGGAAATGGGTAAAGTTAAACAAGGTGAAAGGTTTAGTGGTAAAAAAGATAAATCAAAATCAGATTATCAAAGTGATAATCCAAATAAATTAGGTACTTTCGTTTCAGATGACCCACGATATAGACCTAAAAAACAATCAATTTTTGGTAAATCAAAAAAAGAAAATTATAATCCAAGTGATAAATTCTTAACAGAAAGTATGGATTTATTAAAAAGAGATTTTGGTCAACCATTACCAACATTACAATCAGTAATGGAAAAACATCAAAAGAATGTTAAAGAAGGCCCTGATGATGTAAGAGTCACTAAAAAACAATTACAAATGTTGATTAAACAAGAGGGTGCATTCAGAAAAAGAATGATGAACATTGAACAAGGTTTCCTAAGAGACCCAAGACCAGAAAATAAAAAATTAGCAAAAGATATTAAAAAGTCCTACAAAGATAATGTAACTAAATTTATGAGAGAAGTTGTAGGAATGTTGAAGAGGATGAAATAATGAAAAACTTAATTGTAGATTATATACCATTTGAATTATCACCACAACAAATCCAAGAGTCTTTAAAAGAGAACAATGGTAAGTTGGTGGTTAAAGGTGTATTACAAAGAGCAGATGCAAAGAATCAAAATGGAAGAATATATCCAAGAGAAGTATTGGTTCGTGAATCTAAAAAATATAGTGAGAACTTTATTAAACAAAGTAGAGCACTTGGAGAACTTGACCATCCTGATTCATCAGTAGTTAATTTATCTAATGTATCTCACAATATTACAGAGATGCACTTTGAAGGAGATAATCTATTAGGTACGGTTGAAATCCTAACAACACCAAGTGGAAATATTTTAAGAGAATTATTCAAGAATGGTATCAAATTAGGTATCAGTTCTCGTGGTATGGGTTCAGTAGAACAAGTTAATGAAGATGATGGTCAAGGTGGTCAGGCACTTAAAGTTGGTGATGACTTTGAACTTATTGCATTTGACTTTGTTAGTAACCCTTCTACACATGGTGCATTTATGTATCCAATGAATGAAAGTGTTGACCCTAACCAAACACAAGGTAGAACTTGTGGTGATTGGTGTAAGGCAGAAGACATAATCAATAAAATCATCAGAGGAGAGTAAGTTGCCATCCAAATCCAAAGCTCAACAAAGATTTATGGGTTTGGTTCACTCGTATAAAAAAGGTGAAGTACCTGCGAGTAAAGTAAGTAAGGCTGTCAAAGATGCGGCAAAATCAATGGATACAAAATCTGTTAAGAAATATGCATCCACAAAACACAAAGGGAAACCAGAAAAGGTGAATAAAGAATTTATAATCAAAAAAATTAGAGAACTATTAGATACAGAAATGGAATCTTGTGGTTACACTATGTCTGCAAAAGACCCATCTTATAAATTGAAATCACCTGGTGGAACTGGTGACGAAGACAGAAGATTAAAAGAAGTTGTTACTGAGGGTGAAAAAGAAAAGATTGAAAAGTTATTAATCAAGTATGGTAATACACCTGAAGACGCAAAACAAATGATTAAAAAAACCTATGACTACATAAAAAAAGCTTATAGAAATGCAAATGCATCAAAGAAAGCAGAGATTATGTCAGGTTTAATGAAGTTTGAAACAACAGAAGATTTTGGTAATTTGGTTGAAAAGTGTTGGAAAGGATACATGATTCATCCAAAAAGAAAAACAAAAAAATTATTTGGTAAAACATATCCTAATTGTGTAAAGAAAGAAAATGTAAATGAGATGATAGGTGTGTTAAATGAAATGGGTTATAGAGGATTTATTAAATACATGAATGATTTCTATGGGCCTAAAGGAATTTATCCTGATAAAAAGAAAAGAACATTAGGACAAAAAGAAATCGGAATGGCTTACTCAGTATTATTAAAGAAGAAACCAAACTTTGAAATCGGATTTGATTCTACTGATAGAGAGATGTTAAGAGATATTTTAATCAAGTTAAGAAAACTTGACCCTGATTATTCACAAAAGAAAGAATCAGTAAGTGAGGCAATGGATAAAAGACAAGGTGCCGAAGCTCTAAAACAAATCGGTGGTAATAGATTTATTGCAATGACAGGTGCAAAACACTTTGGTGTAGGGCCTAATGGAATGAGTTTTAAGATTGGTAGAAACTCTAAAAGAGTAAATCATGTTACAATAGATTATGATAGAGGTAGAGATTTATATAATATGAAATTTGATTGGGTAACTATCAAAGGTATTAAAAACAAGAAAACACTAAAAGGTGTTTACGCAGACCAGTTGGCAAAAGCATTTGAGAAATACACAGGAATGTATACAAGTTTATAGGAATAATGATGATTAAATTAACAGACATAATATCAGAATCAAAAGTATCTTACTTAACAGAGAACTTTAAAAGTTCAATATTAAGAAAACTTTCTATGGGTAATAATAACTCATTGGATAGAGATTTATACACTTACTTGGCCAAACAAGGTTTAAGAGCAAGTGAGATTGAAGATAATCATATTGAAAAAGTAACTAAATTACCAAGAAAAGGTGTTGCAATTGCAGTTACAAGTAAACCTGTAACACTAAGAGCAAAAGGTAATAGATATTGGGAACGAGATGTTGAGTTAGAAAAAGGAACAATCGTTACCGTATTCAAAGATGGTAAAACACTTTGGTATACAAAGTCTTGGAGAAACAAAGATATTTCAGTAGGTAATCCTACAAGTTGGGGTTCTGAAGATTATAAAACATTTGGTTTGAATAAATATGGGTGGCAAAGTCCTAAGGCAGTAAGAGGAATATCTGGTATTCAATATTATCATATCAAACTTGAAGAAGATTTACCATTTATGGGTGGTGATAAAATCAGAAAGTTAAGACAAGATATACAGGCTGGTTCATTTAAATTTAGAGATGATAAATCTTTCAAAGACGAAAACAAAAGAAGATATGAAGATGCCATCAGAGATTTATATAATGACCCTGAAAAAGTTCAGGCAAAAATCAAAAAGACAAAAGATTATAGTGATAAATTAATACAAGGTTTGATTGGTGGTAAACCAAATGCAGAATCTAAAAAACTTATGTCACAACAAAATTCTAAAGATATGACTGATGAAATGAAAGCGATGGCCGTATTAAGAGATATTGCAGATGGAATGGATAGATTCTATGATAAAGTTCGTTATTATCAACAAGCATTAGAACAAGATGAACGAGATAAAGAAAAATATCCAGATAATCAATATATGGGTAAAGAAGCTTCTAAGTATGGTAAAGAGATTGCTGCAGTATCTAATTTAATCATTCAAGGAAAATTCAGAGGATATTTCTAATGATTAAGTTAAAAGATTTAATAAAAGAAGAAGAGTGTCATTGTGGAGATTCATGTTGTTCTACTAAAGAACAAGTGAACGAGGAAGTGATAACTGAAAAGAAAGTTGAACTTTATTTCAGAGATGAATTAAAAGATAAACCAATTTCAAGAGGAGCTTACTCTGAAATAAACGGTCAAATGAGACACTTAGAGTTCGGTATAAAAGATTTGAAAAAAAGTGTTAGAACACAAAATGATAAATTAACACTTGATAATATTCAATACATTATATTGAAGGCGTTTCAAATGAAAGAAATTTTAGAGAAGAAATAATGATTAAATTAAAAAACATATTACAAGAAAAGAAAGAAGTTAAACAAGTAGACATTGATAAACTTGCGAAACTAACCGATAGAAACGCACATACTTCAGCTAGAAGATATCTTGCTAAGTTAATCGGTCATAAAAAATTGGTAAAAATGTATGACCATATTAGTGAATTACATCTTTATTTTAATGATATTAATGATATAAAAGATGCGAGAGCTAGATTAGATAAAGAATTATTTGATAAAGCAAAAAGACAATTTAGTAATTTTAAAGATATATATGGAGCGTTTTAATGAGTAGTATGACACCAAGAATGTGGGCAAAATGGAAAGACTATCGTTTATATGAAAGTCCAGATGATTTAATTGAATTATTTGAAATATTAGAAGAAGATGAAAGTTATGTTCCTGGTTCAATGTCAGGTAAGGGTGGTATGAAAACCATACCAACAATGGGATATTCAACACCTGAAGCAAAAAAGATGGTTGAAAAAGATATTCAGACAATGGGTAAGATTTTTAACAAGGCATCTCAACAAAGTATTAAAATGATGTTGAGTGGTGTGAAGGCAGGTAAGTATGATGCAATGGATTTAATACAAGGTATCAAAGGTGGTAAGGCAGGTGATACAAGTATGGGAGTTGCAGATATGTTAAGAGTATTATGGAACAAAGTAGACAAAAGATTTCGTAGTTATCTTCGTGGTAAAAAACGAAGATAGTGATATTTATTAAGGTATAAGGAGATACAACAATGGCAAAACTAAAAGATTTAATAGAAGAAAATTTTTCACTCGTTGGTGGAATGGTGTCAACACCATCTATCAATAGAGATGGAAGTTCACTTTCTGCTATAGTAGAAGACCAATATGGTGAAACACAAGAAGAAAGAGTTGATGCAAAACAAGTAATGGAAGCACTTTCTCAGTATAACGAAATTGGTAAACAACTATACATGAACGATGATTTAAGAGAGACTGCAGAAAAGTTATCTCAGATTGCACAATTAACTAAAAATCATACTTTAAGTGAAACAGAAGATTGGTTTGACAAAGTTACCGTAAATCGTAACATGAAAGAACTAACAAATTTTTCAAAACAATTTGGAAAGATTTCAAACGAAGCACAAGCGGTTCGTGAAAGACTCGCAACTTTATATGAAGATATGGGTAATATTTTAAATCGTTATTACGATATACCAGAAGTTGAAAAACATGATTCAGAGGGTGTTGTATCTGAAAAAGATGGAGAATATGAAAAGTTCTTCCAAGGTGCATTAAAGAAATTTGGTGTAAGTTCACCAGATGAATTAGGTGATGACGACAAGAAAAAGAAATTCTTTAATTATGTGGATGCAAACTATAAAGCAAAAAACGAAAAAGACTAAGTGAGGTTCAATTGATAAAAGTTACAATTCGTAAAGGTCAAAGTGTAGAGAAGGCACTTAAAATCTTCAAAAAAAGAGTAAAAGAAAGTGGAATGATGTTAGAGTTAAAAGATAGAAGTTTCTATCGTAAACCATCTGATATCAAAAGAGAGAAAAAGAAGAAGGCCATCTTAAGAAATTATTATAAAACCTTAAAAGAAAAAGATTAAAAAAAATACACACTTTGTGTGATTTTTCTTACCTTTCTTGATATTTATTAAGAAATAAAATACACTATCGTGCACTTCGCACATCATATAGTGTCACCAATTTAATTCAATTATAGTTCCCAATAACTATATTAATTCCGTGGAGAATACAAAATGGATGATTTACTAAAAGAAGCTATCGCTGATGCAAAAGCCGTTCGTGAAACTGCACTTGCAAATGCAAAAATAGCTCTTGAAGAAGCATTTACACCACGATTGAAATCTATGCTTTCTCGTAAGATTGAAGCTGAACTTTCTAATGAAGAAGAATCTGAAGACGATAAAGTCGCAGACGATGAAACATCACATGATGAAATCGCTGACGATGAAATCGCAGATGATGAAACTTCACATGATGAAGGTGAAGGTCATGACGAAGAACCTGCTGACGATGAAATGCACTCTGAAGAAGAGGGTCATGAAGACGAACCAGCAGATGATGAAGTCGCTTACGAAGGTGAAGATGAAGATGATAAAGAACCAGCAGACGATGAAGTCGCATATGAAGGTGAAGAAGACGATGATGACGACCTTGACCTTGAGGCTGTATTAGCTGAGTTGGAATCTGAACTAAAAGAAGAAGAAGATGACGAAGAAAAAATGGACGAATCCGAAGAAATTGAAGAATCTGAAGAAGTAACTGAAGAAGACGCAGTTGAAGAGGGTGAGGAAATTGAAGAAAACGATGTATCTTCTGATATTGGAAAGTCAGATAACAAACAACCAGGTAAAGCTGGAGATTCATCAGACATCGGAAACGCAGATAAAGCAAAACATACTGAATCTATTGATGAAGTTGACGAAGTTAACGAAGAAAAAGACGAAGACGAAGTTGACGAAGACATTGATTTAGAAGAAGTATTAAAAGCTCTTTCTGAAGAAGAAGATGATGAAGACAAAGTGGATGAAGTGAGTGCACTTCAAAACGAATTGAAAGAACACAGAGATGTTGTAAAATATCTTCGTGGAAAATTAAATGAAGTTAACTTATTAAACGCAAAACTATTGTTCTCAAACAAATTGTTTAGAGCGTTTGGTTTAAGTAACGAACAGAAATTAAAAGTTGTTGAAACTTTTGATAGAACTAAAAACCTTAGAGAAATCAAGTTAGTTTACTCTACACTTGCTGAATCTTTCCAAAATAGAAAACCTATTAAGGAATCTAAAGGTTCAAGTTCAAAGGCCGTTGCTTCAACTAAACCAACAAACGATGAAGTTTTAACTGAAGGACATGAGTTAAAGAATCGTTTTAAAAAGTTAGCAAACATACTTTAATCGGGAGACTAAAAAATGAGTGACAAATTTAAATCAGTAGAGTCTTTAATGGATGGATATAATCCACAAAGACAACTATTGGAACAAACTCGTAAATTAGTCAAGAAATGGGAACCAACAGGTCTTTTAGAAGGCCTTGAGCAAGACCATAAAGTAAATGGAATGGCAGTACTTCTTGAAAATCAGGCTCGTCAATTAATTGATGAGGCTTCAAGAACTGGTACATCTGCAAACTCTGAAGAGTGGTCAGGTGTTGCACTTCCATTGGTAAGAAGAATCTTTGGTGAATTAGCTGCACAAGAATTTGTGTCAGTTCAACCAATGAACTTACCATCTGGTCTTATTTTCTATCTTGACTTTAAATATGGTACAGCCCAAACCGACGCACATACAAACAACGCTGATGTATTTGGTAATACTTCAGGTTCTAATGTAGATGCATCTGGTGGTCTCTATGGTGCAGGTAAGTTCGGATACTCTATTAATGATGTATCTACTGCCGCACTTGCAGGACATGCTAGTACCGCAAATGCAACTCAGTTCATCAGTTCATCTGTGAGCTGGTCTGATGTTGACTTTGAACCAGACCTAAGTTCTTCAGTATCAACTGGTGTTGCTGCTGATAATGGTCTTGTTAAACTTACAACTGCTGTAGCTTCATACTCAAACCCAGATTTTGATGGTGTAAGAGCCTTCTCAATTAGTGGTTCTGGATATGATGAGTTTTTCCCAGCATACACTTCATATGATTCAACGAATTCACAGATTTCGTTCATCGTAAGAAAAGATATTGCTGGTGCTCCAACAACTGCAGTTGTTAAATACCACAAAGTTTCTGCTACTAACTATGACAGAACAGACTTTGAGGCAACAGCAGCTCAAATAGACGCAAATCCTGAAACTGATATTGATATACCAGAATTAGACATTGCGTTAAAGAGCATTCCAATCATTGCGAAAACTCGTAAGTTAAAAGCAGTCTGGACTCCAGAACTTGCTCAAGACTTAAATGCATACCATTCAGTTGATGCCGAAGCTGAGTTAACTGCTCTATTATCTGAGTACATTTCAATGGAAATTGACTTAGAAATCTTAGACATGTTGATGGCTAATGCTTCTGCAAAAACAGAAAGATGGTCAGCAAGAGTTGGATATGAATTTGATTCATCTACTTCATTGTTTGCACAATCAAGTGGTGAGTCTAACGCATACACTAAAGGTACTTGGTTCCAAACACTTGGAAACAAAATACAAGCTGTATCTAACGCAATCCATCAGAAAACTCTAAGAGGTGGTGCTAATTTCATCGTGGTTTCACCTGAAACAGCAACTATCATAGAGTCAATTCCTGGATACGCAGCAGACACAGATGGTGATGCAACTTCAAACAAGTTTGCAATGGGTGTACAAAAAGTAGGTGCATTGAACAACAGATATACCGTTTATAAGAACCCTTACATGTTAGAAAACAACATTCTTGTTGGTTTCCGTGGAAGTAACTTCTTAGAAACAGGTGCTGTATATGCTCCATATGTACCGTTAATCATGACACCATTGGTTTACGACCCTAAAAACTTCACTCCAAGAAAAGGCGTGATGACAAGATATGCTAAGAAAATCGTTAGAAGCGAATTCTATGGTAAGGTCGTAGTTGCTGATGTAAACTATGTCTAATAGTTAATAGTATTTTATTAACTTAGATTGATACTAAAAAGGGTGGTGATTTTTCATCACCCTTTTTTGTGCGTATTGATATTTATTAGTGTAATATTACATCTATAGGAGAATTTTAATGGCTCAAGAAGCAATATGGCCAGGTAGTGGTTCGGCAGTATCAAGTTCCACACCCTTCGGTTTTTATGACAATGACACAGACTTCCAATCAGAGGCACCACAATTCGCAAGTTGGTGTGCAAAACGATTAGGATACCCAATAACTGCGATTGAGTTACAAGACACACAATTTTATGCATGTTTTGAAGAGGCAGTAACAGAATATAGTGCCCAAGTCAATCAATTTAACATTCGTGACAACTTACTCAGTCTAAGAGGACAGGCAACAAGTTCAAATTACACACATAAGAGAGTAAAATCAACTTTAAGTGAAAATATCTTCATTTCAGAAGAATATGGACAAGAAGCTCAAGTTGGTGGTTCAGTAGATTTCAAAAGAACTGCGGTTTCAGTCAATTCAGGTAGTCAAATCTATGATTTGAATGAAGTAATAGGTGAGGCAAGTCATAGTGGAGCAGCGATTGAAGTAAAAAGAGTATTTTATGAGTCATCTCCTGCAGTATCAAGATATTTTGACCCATATGCAATGACAGGATTCGGTACAATGAATATGTTGGATGGATTTGGGTTTGGAAGTATGTCACCTGCAATTACATTTGTTTTACAACCAATATATGCAGATTTACTAAGAATACAGGCGATTGAATTTAATGACCAGATAAGAAAGTCAGGATATTCATTTGAAATTAGAAATAATAAGATGAGAGTATTTCCTACACCTATATCAAGTGGTTCATTATGGGTTGAGTATGTATTAACAGACGAAAGAGACAATCCAACAAGAACTCGTTTTAGTGGTTCTGCAGATGTCGTATCTGATTACTCAAATGTCAGATATGATAACATGGAGTATAACAAAATTAATGATGTGGGTAAACAATGGATTCGTAAGTATGGATATTCATTGTCAAAAGAATTATTAGGAATGATTCGTAGTAAATATGGAAGTATTCCTATCCCAAATGCAGAAGTTTCACTTGATGGTGATACATTAAGAGCAGAAGCAACTGCAGAAAAAGAAGTTTTAATGGAACAATTAAGAGAAACACTTGAACAGACAAGTCGTAAGGCATTATTTGAAGCACAGAAGGAAGAATCTGAATCACAACAAGAAACCTTGAAAAAGGTGCCTTATCCCTTGTACATAGGATAACCAAATGCCAAGTAGATATTACCCAAAAAGGGATATGGATGTTATTGATAGATTCAATCGCGAACTTGTTGGTGACCCAAAAAAAGATAAATGTGGAATCATAGACCAAGTAGTTTATGTATACAGAGTATCTGCCGAGGACACTGCAACAAATATGTATGGTGAATCATCAAGTGGTAAAGTATTTAGACCAGGTGTAAAGTTAAATTGTATTATAGATGCAGAAGATTTAAATTTTGAAACAGATGACTTTGGGCCAGATAATAGACAAAATGCAACATTTGCATTCCAACGAGATTACTTAGTAGAGATTAAGTTTAGACCTGATATTGGTGATATTATAAGTTGGAACGAAGGATATTTTGAAATTAGTAGTTTTAATGAGAATCAGTTAATAGGTGGTGATTACAATAGAAATTTCTCTATAGTTGCACAAGCACACTTAGTAAGATTACCAACCTTAAACATAGAAGAGTTTAGAAGTATATAATGGCAAGAAATAAACCAATACCAAGAAGTCAAAGACCAGGTGTCAAGGCCTATAATAGAGGTGCAGAAACAAGTCGTAGTTCACCTAACGCAAAAGATACCGTAAAGAATATCTCAGTTGGTATTATGGATATGGATAGTGCAATTATGTACTATTTTAACGAAGTCATTCAACCAACCGTAACTGAAAATAAAGAAACCGTAAAAGTCCCATGTTTATATGCTTCACCAGAAAGATGGGTAAGTATTCAGAAACAAGGATTCTTAAGAGACAAAAAAAGACAGGCAATAGTTCCTTTAATCGTATTTAAACGAACAGGTATTGAAAAAAATGAAAATATACCTGTAGATAAATTAGATGCAAACAATCCAAATCATTTCTATACTTTTGAACAAAAGTATTCACAACAACAAAGGTACGATAGGTTTTCTGTACAACAAGGATTGTTTCACAACAAAGAATTACACAATGTAGTTATACCTGATTATGTAACACTATCATACGAGTTTACGATTTGGACTTCATACATAGAACAAATGAATCGTATCGTAGAAAAAATAAATTATTCTGATGGTGCATATTGGGGTGAACCTGGTAAGATGAGATTCAGAACAACCATTGAAAACTTTGCAGATGCAACCGAAATGGATACTGAAAGATTAATAAAGACTACATTTAGTGTTCAAATGTATGGATACATCATACCTGAATCATTTAACAAGTATATCACTACTAAAAAATATTTAACACCGAAACAAATTATATTAAAGGATGATGTAGATGTTCAGTTGGCAAGTTTAATTAAACCTGAAGCAGGTGTTCAAAGTATTACGGTATCACAGGCCAACAAAGTCTCATCTGCAAAAACAACACTAACAAATGCACTAACACTAACAGGTGGAACTGGTGTTACAATGACAGGAGTTACTAACTTTACTGGTGAAAATGCAGCACTTGGAACTATATCAATTGGTCAAGATGTTGGTACTACTTCTAATGTAGTATTTAATGATGTTTCTGCATCAAGTGCAATCCATGTTGGTGATACATCATTCACCATATCACAAAGAGCAGATGGAACTGCACAAGTAGATAAAGATTGGCATGTAAAAGGTGATATTTTTGCAGAGAACTATATAGTAAGTTCATCTGTTATGCACTATACTCAAAGTTTTGCAAATGGTGATAATGTTTTTGGTGATACCATAACCGATAATCAAAGATTCACAGGTTCAGTAGATATAACTGGTAGTTTAACATTGAATGGTAGTAGTATAACTGCTGGTGGTTCAGAAGTCTCTACTTTTGATACATATATTAGAAAATCTTTTGTAAAGAAAGCAAACTCAATATCAAGTGATACTGCAAGTTTTTCAGCAGTTACCGCATCTGCTCCAAGTGGATTAACAGCGACATCTGAAAATGACTTTGTATTCTTTATCAATGGACAATATATGGAACATGATGCACTATCAGTTTTTCAAAAGAATGGTAGTACATTTGAATTACATATTGATACATCTTCTATTGGTTATAGTTTAGAAAGTGATGATGAAATAATTGCCCAAGGTAAATTTAATTCATAAATCCCACCTTTCTTTTACCATTTTTTGATATTTATTAACATGAGAAAAAGACATTGGAAAAATAGAAAAAATAGGCCATGTCCTGATTGTGGTAAGATGTTAACATACACAAGAAAGGATAGTTTTGATAGAGCAGTTGGTAATAATAGTGTTTGTAAATCGTGTGCTCAATCAGATAGAACATTAACTATTGATACTATTGAGAAGATGAAACAACCAAAATCTACCCAACATAAAAAGAAGATTTCAAAATCTATAACAAATTGGTGGGAAGAGAGAAAAGATGAGAGACAATGGCAAACATTAAATCCAAACAACTAAGTAGTTTATTAAATGTACCTACTGCAAGTTTTGATATAGTAAGTGGTTCTTTGGTACCAGATGCAGGAAATACCTATGATTTAGGTTCATCACAATTACCATGGAGAGAGTTATATATCTTATCAAGTTCAATAAACTTTAATAATTCAAGTAACCAATCAGTTGGTAAGTTGGCAGTTGATACTGAGGGTTTACAATTAGAAGTTGGTTTACCTGCACAAAGAATTAAACAAAAAATTAAAGTTGATAGAAAAGGAATTAAAGTTGAATCTGCAGATGGTGCATTAAGTATCTATAGTGGTTCAACATTTTTTGGAGAACCATCATCATCCAATGATTTGATGGTATTAAAGAATTCAAGTGGTAACACTATGTTTAAAGTAGACAATAGTGGAACCGTAGTATTAGGTACAAATTCACCACTACCAACAGCTCAAGAAGGAGCTATTGCATATAGTGGAAGTGATTTTTATCTTGGTTTTGCAACATAATGATATTTATATTTAACATAGAGTATATATACTCTAACAAGGAGAAATAAAATGGCAAGTTGGAAAAAAGTAATCGTAAGTGGGTCTTCTGCGGCACTCTCTTCTTTGACTTTAGACACTGCATTACCAGTAGCACAAGGTGGTATTGGTGCGTCAAGTTTGACGGATAAGGCAGTTCTAATCTCACAAGATAGTGGAACTGATGCAGTTGGTGCACTTGCCTTAACAACAAATGGAAGTATCATCGTTGGTGGTACTAATGGGCCGGCAGTTGAAGCAGCATCTGATGTTGCGGGAACTGGTCTTACTGCGACGACAGGAGATGGAACATTAGTAATCAATGTAGATGCAGCCCAAACACAAATTACAAGTGTTGGTACATTAGGTACAGGAGCTATATCAAGTGGCTTTGGTAACATTGATAATGGAACTTCAACACTTAACACAGGTAATGCAACCGTAGATACATTAATTAATGATTCTGCAGTCGCATCATCTCACATTACAGGTTCATTTACTGGTTCATTTATTGGAGATGGTAGTGGATTAACAGGAACTGGTTTAGATGTTGATGGTTTAAGTAACTATGGTGCTCAAACAATAGCACAAACAGCTGACCACTTCTTAATTTCAGATAATGGAACAGAAAAGAAAATTACATTTAGTGATTTAGAAGATAGTATATTTGCAAACATAAGTGGTGACGCAACCGTAGCTGGTGGTGGTGCATTAACAATTGCAGCAGACTCAGTTGCTAATAGTATGTTAGAAAACATGACTCGTGGTACCGTAAAGGTTGGTGGTGGTTCAAACGCACCTACTGATTTAGATGCAAAAACAGATGGACAGATACTTGTTGGTGATGGAACAGA
>NZWA01000031.1 GCA_002697505.1 Flavobacteriales bacterium
ATTTACCTTTGGTTTTTCTTTCTTCTCACTATCATCACCCTTTGGACTTTCTTTATCATCTGATGATTGGTCTTTAGTTTTTACATACTGACCTTTATCAGATTTAACATATACATCTGCATCATCTTTATCTTCTTGACCTTTCTTCTTGAAACGACCAAAACCGATTGATACATATCCATCGTCTTCTTTTTCTAATAATATACTTGATAGTTTAATCATTGTAATTTTCCAACTTTATTAGCCAACTTGACTAATCTTTCTGATATTGAGTTCAATGCCTTATGAGTTGTTTTCCAATAAGAACTTGAATCTACATTTAGTTCATTCTTTAAACGAACATTAAAATCTATTTGTTTGGATAATGAGTTCAATGCGTTTTTAACTTCTCTCATTGAACGACCAATCTTTTGTTTTGGTGATAATGTTTCATCGTTTCTCCATGTGTGATAACGACCTTCATTTACACCCTCTTTCTTTTTCTTTTTACCTTTTTCTTCATAACCACTTGCGAATGCAGCTCTTCTCTGTGCATCACTTTTAAATCCTTCAATTTTTTTATCAATTTGTTTACCAAGAGTTGGTTGTACTCTTTGAACATCCTTAACTGCCTTCATTCCACCTTTAAGTATTTTTGCGATTCTAGCTTTTGCCTGTGATTTAGATGATGCATTAACAATAGTTTGTATAGTTTGACCATCTTTCTCAACTTTAACTGCAAACATTACTTCGTTAATCTGTTCAGTTTGGACTTCATTACTTAACTTTTCTTCTGAATCTAAGTAATGATATGCTTTTTGTAAATATTCTTTTGATATGATTAGTTTTGATTGCCACCAATTAGGAAAATCTATTTCTTCAGATGAATCATCATATTTTTCTAATGCGTCATGAAGTTTTTTACTATATTCCATTAACTCTAAAGTAGTTGACCTTAACATGTTTGGTTCATCATCTTGATGACCTATGTCTTTATCTTCATTTACTTTAGAATATCCACTACCACTTGCAACTGAATCTCTTCTGTCCAATGGAACACCATCTACTGAACCTTTACCACTAAATGCTCTTGGTGTCATATATCCAGGTGTTGCCGCAGAAGTTGATACTTCTTCAATTTCTCTTTCTTGAAGTTCTTTACGAATTATTTTTTTGAGAAGTTCTTTAAGTTGTTTTTCTGATAGTGACATCTTTTAATTCCTTAATTAACTCATAATATCTCATTAGTGAGATTATATTTTTATCTTTAACTACTTTTGATGGAACCAATGTGTCAATATGATTGATGGCCTCTTCTAACTTAATACGAGTAATATCATCATCCACTTTAACTACATATTTTTTTAGAGTTGATTTAATTTTAACAATTTCACTATTAACAAACTCATTCAATGAATTAGTATTAGATAGATTATTAATATACTCTTTTAGTAAATCTTTTTGACTTTCGTTTAAAGATTTATATTTAGAATTAAATTTATCTACTAACAATTGATAAGTCAACAATCTTAGGTCTTTATCTTGTTCTGATAAGTTTTCCATTACTTTAGACTTACCTTTATCATTTTTAGGTTTTGAAGTGATATGTTCTACCAATGTAATTGTACTATCTGTAGTTTCAATAGGATTTGGATTCTCAGATATACCAAACACTTTATATATTGAAGCAAATACTTTGAAATTTGGTAATCTTGTATTGAAGAAGTCTTTTACATTATAGTTTTCTTTAATTGTTTTAATTAAATTATACTTTTCGTTGTTTAATCTACGATTTGATAATCGTTGACGACTTGATATAACAGCCTCAAGTAATTTAACTGCATGAGATTCTTGTGAATACTTTTTCTCAGTTATAATACGATAAAGTTCGTATTCTTTACCTAATTCTGTATTTTTATTAAAAAATTCTTTAAATATCTTAACGGCTGGTGAATTTTTCGTGTCATTCAACACATCAACCGTGATTTGACGACTTAATAATTCATATAGAATCGCCGTATTTTTTATTTTGTTATGTTTAACATTTGAAATAGACATATTTGCTCCAATATCCTTTTATACTACTCTAATAAATATAAAACTTTCAAGAAATGTGTATTTAATCTACACTATTTTTTAGTTTTATCCTCTTTATATTCATTGTATTCTTTACTGACCTCATCAATTTTCTTTTCTTCTGAGATTAATTCTGTTGCCCTACTACCCATGGACTTCTTTAACGCATCATAATGTGCTAATGCCAGTGGTGATGTGAACTTACTTTTTTTATTTCTTGGTTTCAAGTCTTCTCTACCTAATGGGTTACGACCTCTCGCACCACTCTCTTTACCATATTTATTGGCTTCTTTAGGTCTTCCAGCACCTTCAAACCCACCTTCAGGTGAACCACCTTCATCTTTAAATACTGAACCAGATGAACTATCTTCATCAAATCCACCACCTGACTGCATGTCACTTGGTGTTCCAACTGATTCTCCACTATCTTTAGGGTCATTACCTTCTTGTTCAATTTGTTCATGTCTGAACTTATCTTTTTGGTCATCAATAATTTGTTTTCTGACTATATCCTTTTCCTCATCAGAGAAATTGAATATATTATCATAAACCCATTCTGTAGGTAAGATTTTGTCACTTACCATATCACGAGCCAATGATACTTTTGAACTCCACAATTCTACTTTTTCTTGGTCATACATAGTTGATGGATTGGTTAGTTCTAAATCAAAATTGACCAATTCTTCATCTGTATATCCTTGTGAGTACAAATGTACTACTGCTATTTTTGTTAATTCTGAAATAACAATTCTTTGAATTCTTTCAATGGTTCTTGCAAATCTTACATCTTCTGCTGCGAGTGTCGCTTTACCACCTACATTTTCATCAAATCCTAAGAATGCCTTTGGAACTCTTAGTGATGCCAACATTTTATTTTTTAAATATTCAATATCATCGGTTGAATCATAGTCCAATCCACCTAACTCATTGATTTCAGTTCCACTATCTCCACCACGAACTGGTAAGAAAAAGTCTTCTGTTAAGTTTTGTATATTGTATTTTAAATTATACTCACCTGTATTCTCATCAAGGAAAGGTGTTTTCTTCATCTTATTGATGATTCTTTGCATATAATTATCAACTTCATTTGGTGGTATGTTACCAATGTCAATCTTGTAAACTCTCTTTGATGGTGCTCTCATGATTCTGTGAATCAACATCGCATCTTCCATAAGAGTTAATTGTTTCCAAGTTTTACGAGCACTTTCCATCATTGATTTACCATAAGGTAAGAAGTTACTATCGTTGGTTAATCTGAAGTGAGCAACTTGGAAATTTTCAAACTCAATACTTTTTCCTTGACTCTGTGGATTATTTTGACCAAGATAAGGATGTGCTCCTTCAATACTCTCTAAGTAGAACTTAGTATAGTAAGGATTCTCTGGGTCTTCTCCTTCTGCTCTTACAACTTCATAAGGTGAAAGTGGAATTACATTTGTAATACCATATTTTTCACTAACATCTAAGTAAAGATAAAAGTCACCATACTTACACATATTACGAACCCAAGGCCATAATGTAAATTCAATATTCATAATATCATAAAATAAATTATGTAATATTTCTTTTATGTTTTCGTTATCGGATTGTATCTTTAATACATCACCATACTCAGATTTCATTGTTGATTCGTCTGAATATATGTCTAATGCACTTGATATAATACTATCACTATCCATTGACTCATAATCTTTGAATAATGCTAATCTTGCAGCCATCACTTGATGAACGGTTGAATAACCTGTACCAACTAAATCTAAGTTGGAATGTAGTTTTGAATACCTATCAACTAAATGTGATTTTACTTGTGTTTGTATTTGGTCTGTATCAGCGATTTTTAATTTTCTACCACCGACATTTCTTACGATTACATTTGTACTAAATAATCTTCTTAATCTACCAAATAATGTTGTATCTGCCATTTTTTACCTCACTTATAAGAGCCACTCTAATGACTCTTTTTTCTTATCCTTACCTATGTCCCAATCCCACTCACCATTGTTATTATCGTTTGGTGTGTAAACTCCTTCTTGGTTCATCGCGGTTAAGGTTTTTTTTGTTAACTCAATACCTTCAGTTCGTAATCTTAATGCAGTATCACGAACCCATAATCCGATAGCAAATGACATAACTAAATCATCATTGTATCCTGCCATTGCCTCGGCTCTGTTATTAACATATACAAATGTCAATAACTCATCTATCAATCTATTAGAACGAACCACAACTGATTCATCTCTAAAGTACTCTTCAAGTTTTGCAATAATTAATGGTCTGGTTTTCATTGTAGTACTGAATCCAGCCACCATATTTCTTTCAGATGTTCTAAATTTATTTGTTAATTGATGTTGAACATCTACATATTTTAAATCTTTACTTGTATAAAATAGATTAGGATAATCCCTATCTATCACTTGTTGGATTGTTGCCCAACCAATATTATTGTTTTCTATAATTAGTAAGGCATCGTTATATTCTGTTGAAATACTCACTAACATGTTCCCAAAATCTTTGGTATTTATTCTACCTTTATATTCTGCTACTTGTTCTAATGATTCAACTTCAATTATATGAAATGCAGAATAGTCTGTACCATCTCCTCTACTAACATCAGCACATACCACATAGTTTTTTGTATAGTCTGGTGGTTCCCATATCCAACAATTACTATCAATACCTCGTTTTTCTAATGGGTCATTACAAGATTTTTTTCTTAAATTTTCTAATAATATTGGGTCAATTACACCAGTACCTGATGTCAAAAAGTCACAATCACATTCTTGTGCTGCACCACTTGGCCCTAATAAAATATCTTGTTCTTTTCTCCAAGTATCATCCCTATCAGGATGTACTGACCAATGAAGTTTGATGAAGTTAAACATACCTCGTCCTTCTTCGGCTTCTACCCAAGTTTTGTGGAACCAATTACCTACACCATTAGGTGTTGATAATGCAATACATTGACCACCAGTTGTCAAAGTAGCTTGAGATGCAGTCCATATATCATCAATCTTATCAATAAATGCTGCCTCATCAAGTATTAATAATGATAGAGCTTCTGAACGAGCAGCTTCAGGTCCTGATGATACTGCCTTAACTTGTGAACCATTGACATATCGTAATGATAATTTGTTATCCTCAACACATCTTTGTTTTAACCAACTTGGTAAGTTTGCATGCATCACACGAACCTTAGTAACTAAATTCTTTGCAACATCTTGTTTAGTTGCAATTACCAATATATTTTTATCTTGATGAAATGTCATCATCCACAATGCATAACCTGCAGTTAATGTGGATATACCCAACTGACGAGCCTTTAAAATAACATTCATACGATTATTCTCAAACTCTTCTATTGTCTTTTCTTGAAAATCATACAAATCAAAAGGTACTTTACCTTTGATTGGATGTTGTATCACACAATACTTTCTCAAAAAATACGCTGGGTCTTTTGCAGACTTAATATATTCTTGTTTAATTACTTGTTTAAGTTGTTCTGCCATTAGTTTAGTTCGCCTGCAAGTTTAACAGAAACCGAAGTCGCAGCAACACCATAAACAAACCATAACCATTTGTTTTCGTGCCACTTAGGTTTCACTACCTTAACCTTCTCTTTATACAAATTAATAGTTTCTTTTTGTAATTGAAGTTGTTGTGTTCTGAAATCAATAATCAGAGAATCAGATTTTGAATTGTCTTCTAATAATTGGATTTGTTTTTCTAAGTCCAATACTAAAGATACATTCAAACTATCTTTTAACTCTAATTCTTTGATTTTATTAGTGAACCCAAGAACTTCCTCTTCTGAAAAGGTGTAAGTTTTTGAATCTTGCCCAAACAATAAACCAAAAAATAGTATGTAAATAAAATATTTCATGTATATATAAATATATATTACTTACTAAATTTCTTCAAAAATTTTACTGCTTCATCAACATCGTCTGTTTTGACTGCTTCTTCTGCCTTTAAAATTTGTTTTTTAGTATTAGTTACTTTTCTTTTAAGAGTAGCTACTTCTTTTTTGTTTACTCTTTTTTTAGATTCAAGTACTTCTACTTTTTTCTCAAGGTCTTTGACCTCTTCGTTTTTAACTTTAATTGCCTTATCTAATTTTTTGACTTCTTCTTTTTTCTTTCCACCAAAAAATAGATTTGTTATGAATCCGATTATTTTACCAATCATTATTTGTCTCCTTGTATTTGTTTTTCAAATTGTTCTACTTTATCTTTTGCATCTTGTATAAATTTTCTGGCTTCAGTTATTTGGTTTTCAAATTCCTTTTCACCCATTTCCCACTTTTCAGCCTCTAATTCTGGTGTATTTACACCAACATTATTTAACCATTCCTTCTTACCACCTGTAGTCTCAAATTCATCAATACTTTGTTCCAAATCTTTTAAATATGCTTTCTGATTATTCAACATTTTTAATTGTGCCCAATTATCAAATTCACCTTTGATTCTTAGTTTGTTTTCTATATCTACTTGACAATCAAAACAATGTCCTTGTGTTCTCCAAAACTTATCATCAAGTTTTTTCTTCATTGCCTTATCACACTTAGGACAAAACAAAGGCATTCTTACTGACTGCATTACCTCACTTAGTTCTGACTCTCTTGTTTTACCACCAAGGTTTTCTTGTTTTCCTTCGTATCCTACTTGAACATATTCCTTTTCATGTTCTCTTCCTGCCATTAAATCGGCCAAGGCCTTATTTTGTCTTTCTGCTTCTTTACTATATCCTGCCATTATAACTCCCTATCCAAATTTTATACTACCGAGTATTTGGTTGATTGGTGCGAATGCTCCTGTAAATTTATATACTTTACCTTTGTATTTAAATACTATACCTTCACTTGGTACTATTGCATCTAAACCACCAATCTTCTGTAGTTTTTCAATTTGTAGTTTTAGTTTTTTTAATTTTTCTATTTTATCTGGTTTTTGTAAATCTTTCATTGCACTGATAATTTCTTTTCTCATTTTTTGAATAGTCTTATCAGGATTAACTGCCATATATCCACTTATATTTTTAAGTATTTCTGCACCTACTTGGAAGAACAATACCTCAAATGGTTTTATATTTTGTTTAAATATTTTATTATGGTCAAACTTATCTGTTTTTAATATCCAATCTAAAAACTTTTGATTTTTACCAAAGTCTTTTTTAATTTGTGGTATCTTGTATGACTTATCAAAGTATGCCCATCTCTTAACCAACTTGGCAAATTGTACAGGTTTTAATTTTACTTTAAATTGTTTTGATGCATTATAAACATATTCTCTCCAATACGATTCATGATACATACCTAAACTATCTTTATCACTTAATGCATATTGTGATTGTAGTTTTTTTAATTTTCCTAAATACATATTTTTCTTCTTACCAAAATTTTGTACCTTTGGTACGGTCAAGAAGTTTGGTTTACCAATCTTAAACATCTTTTGTATATGATTGTTTGTTTGTTTAATCATACCTGCCAACATACGAGCAGAATCCTTTGGTTGTCCTATTGGTCTACCACTTTCATCATACTCTAAAGTACCATGAAATACTATTTCTGCCACATCATAATCTACTACATTTGCAGTTGCTGGATACATAACCTCTAAATTCATCCATCTCTTTCCATTACCAAATATCTTCTCTTGTTGTTTATCTGATAATGAACCTATTGATTTTTCTAAATCTTTCATTGCACCTACAAAAGCCTTTTCTATATTTCCTCTACCACTAAACATAGATTTTATTCCACTTGTTGTTGGTGATGTTTTACCAAAATTCTTTAGGTGTCCTTTGTTACGAGCTGCTCTTAACTTACCATCAATCCAACTCACCATTAGATTTTGTCCATCAAGTTTCTCAGTAACACCATCTTCTCTATCTAACTTTCCACCTAATCCATTAATAACTATCATCTTCAAATCTGAAAATGTCAAATTATTATCATCAAATGGATGTGACATATGTCCATATGCTCCACCCTCAATTAACAAGTCTACATCTTCTAAAAATCCCTCTTGAATATCTTCAATTGCATCACCCATAGTTTCATCACCTGGTGCTAAGTCAAGTTCAACTGCTCTTTGTGTATTTTGGTCTTGTGTTTGAACACCTGGTAATGCAGGAGCTTCAACAGGAACACCTGTAACATCTCTTTCATTGTCTGTCAATCCAAACCACTTTACGACTTCAAAGTCAAGTCCACTAACTACCTTTTCTAACCATTTCTTATATGCCTTAACTGGGTCTTCACTTGGGAATCTTTCACCATATGGCCCTGCACCTCTTCTACCATATGCAACCGTAGGAACTTTATCCATTCTTGTGGTGAAATCTAATCCTGGGTCATTTGCATTTTTACCCAATATATAATTAACTAACTCCCAACCAATACCTTCATCTGAACTTTTGTACATTGACTCTATCCATTCTTTAGAATGTTTTTTGTAGTCACTAAATCCATCATAAAATGTAGGTGGGCCGTCATCAATAGGAAATAAATTTGTATTAGAACCCTCTTTTAATAATTCTGATAAATCATTTTGTATTAGAAAACTATCAAACATCTCAAATAATTTCTTAAACTTATTAGTCATCATATTGTAAACACCTTTATCATAATATCCAAAGGCTTGTTTAAATAATTTAGGTCTTTCTTCTTTCTTTACTTTTGGACTACCTAATAGATTTCTCATTACGGTTCCACTTACCTCTTGTCCACCCACTTTGATAGATTGGTGTGGTGCAGTAAGTATGTATCCATGTTGTTCATAACCCTCTAAATTCTTTTTGTTCTTTTTAAAATCTTGATAATAAGTTTTACCACCACTTTTCTTTTTACCACCAACTAATCTTCCTGCATCTTTTGCACCAAAGATATAAACTACTGCAGTTGTTTCTGGGTCAAACTTTTTCAAAGCGTTGTTTGCAACATATGGTGTTTTTTCTTTTACAATTTTATTTTTTGGAACACCCATTTTTGTCATGTGACGAACTTTTTCTGAATAGTTCATTGGGTGTCTTGGTGGTTTTTTGATATCAGATGTTGTTATATAAACATCATCTACTTGTGACTTTAACCATTTATAAGTTTTAAAGTGATGAGGCCCAAATGGTTGGAATCTTCCACCATAAATACCAATTACTTTTTTAATTTTTTTATCTTGTTCATTCACTTTTTTATATCCACTACCATAAGGAACTGAAGTGTTACCTCTTTTTTTCATTTTCTTAACCATCTTACGACTTGGTGAAGGAATCACTCCTGCGGGTGCACCGAACTCTTCCTTTATATCTTTAACACCTGTTAATGTATATCCCAATACTTCTGCATTTTCTGTTCTTTCTTTTTCAAATTTTTTCTTTTCCTCTTTAGATAAAAGTTCTGAACTTCCAAACCCTTCATTAATAATACCACCTCGTTGTTGATACCATTTTCTAAATTGTGCTGGTGTTCCTATGGTAACCTTACCCTTTGCGATTTTTTTTACTTCATCTACTATACTACTATATTGACCCACTCTTTTTAATAAAAATACATCTTGAATATGAATTTGATTCACAACTATTTCATTCCATCCGTGTTCTGATGGTTTATCTTTTTGACTTAATATGTGTCGTTTGATTTGTGGTTGGTATTTTCTCAATATTTTATAACACATATCAATATATTTCTTAATCCATTTTCTTTTCAATGGGCCCATGATTTTTTTCAATGCTTCTTCTTTTTCTCTCCAACTACCTTTATAATCATCACCGTAATAATCAACTTCTTTTTCCCATTTCTCTTCTGCTTTTCTTTCTATTTTTCTCCAAGTGTCTCTATCTATTTTATTCTTTTCAATACCAGCCTTTACCTCTTTGTATATTTTACTACCTGCAACTTTACCTGCTAATCGGTGTGGTGGAACCCATCTACGACCTGTTTTGTCTGGTGTGGATTGTAAATCTCTTGTGCTTGCAACTAATAAAGTTCCCTCTAATTGATAAATAACACCACCTTTACTTTGTATCCCTTGTCCTTTTGCAAGTCTTTCACCTTTGTCAACTGCGGAGAATGTAGATAACGAACTTTTCTTACCAATGATTCTTCCAACTTGTTTTATGTCACTCCTCAGTTCTGCCGAACCAACATGGAATACACTTACTTTTTCCTTACCTATCATCTTTTGCATAAATTTAGTAGATAGTGGAACATAATTACTATAATAAGCACCGAATGTTTGTTCAAAAGATGGTGAAGTATGAACTGAAAAAAACTTTGGTTCTTTCTCATTTATCATACTTTCACTCATATATAATTTCTTTTCCATGTCTTTTATCTTATCACCGATTTCTTGACCTTTTAATCCTTTGAACTCTTCACCACCTGCCTTTACACTCAAGTTAAAGTTGACGAATTTCTTAAAATCTTTACCTATTAGTTTACCATAAATAGTGATTTGCGATGGTGTTAATGTAGTTTTTTCTTGTGCCTTTTTAACATTATAGATATTTTGTGGTTTGAATTTATTTAAGTAAACCAAGAATGTTATGTTCTTTGTTTCCTCTCCACTATATTTTAATTTATTTAAAATCTTTGGTAATTTACTTACATCATTGTTTCTAAAAATAGTTGCCAGAAATACGATATAATCCTTGACATTTGGGTAAGGTTTTTGTATATTTAGTTGTGGGAATACATCTGTAGTCATCTTAAACTTATCTAACAAGTCCATATATACTTTTTGAGACTTTGCTTTCTTTAATGACTTCACCACTTCATCTCTAATTCTTTCAGAACTAATACCCTTCAAACTTGGATTTTTTAACAATGCCTTTTCAGTATCCTTATCCATCTTACCACCAATAGTAACTTGGAATCTAAGTGCTCTAAGTTTTCTTAATGGGTCTTCATCAAATCTTTCTTTTGCCTTACCAACCGTTCTGATTATCTTATCTTTTAAATCTTGTAGTCCACCTGTTAAGTCTACAACCTCGTCTCTTCCTATATCAAAAAATAATGAGTTGATTGTTAAATCTCTTCTCTTTACATCACCTTGTATATCTGAAAAGTCAACTGCCTTAGGTCTTCTACCTTTACCAATATCTTTTCTGAATGTAGCAATCTCATGTCCACCCACAACCACAACACCAAATTGTTTACCAACTTCGTAGGTTTTCATTCCACCTTTCTTTGCAATCTTCAATACTTCATCTGGTTTTGCATCTGTTGCTAAGTCAAAGTCTTTTGGTCTTTTACCAAGGATGGCATCTCTTACTGCACCACCCACAACATATAATTGTTTACCATTCTTTTTGAATAATTTATAAATCTTTTTAATATCACTTGGAACATTCAATGTAATTTTATTTTCATTGATTTCTTTTTTCAATCTACTTTTTTCTCTACGACCTCTATTTTTAGATTGGTCTTCATAACCTGCAATCTTACCATTTTTATGTGATGCATCTTTTTTATCACCATTACCATAAGTACCCTTTTGTCTGTTGTACTTATTTAGTTCGGCTCTGTATTTCTTTGCCTTTTTAGATGATTGAAATTTTTTATACTCGTCTTTATAATCTCTCTTGGCCTTTTCTTCTAATTTGTCACTATCATCATTAGTATCATATTGAAACTCTCCATCATAATCTATAACTTTTATAGGAAGTTTTTTACCTGACGCAGTGAATGACATCATACGAGTATTTCCTGCCAACAAGTAATAATCACCATTTTTATCTTTTATTGCTATTGGTGGTGGAACATCACTACCACTTTTGATTCCCTTTTCTAATCTATCCCAATCTTTACCATATTCTTTTGCTTTTTCTTTTCCTAATTCTAAAGCATTATCTGAATTTAAAATATCACCAACATCTGTATTATCCATATATTCCATTTTTTCAGATGATAAATAAACCGTTCTTGCGGATTTCATTTTTTCAATCATATCCTTTTCATCTTTAAATGCATTAGGAACTACTTCCATTGTTTTATCGTTTTGAAAGTATTCACCTGTTTCTTCTTGATATTCTCTATCAGTATAATCTCGTATAGTTTTTACATAATTTTTTTTGTTATCAATCGTTTCCCAATTATCTTGTGTTTCATCACCTACCGTAGTATCTTTACCAGCTATGTTGACTTTTGTAGTTGGTCGCATTTTGTGTTTTGCATTATATTTTTGAAAAGAATCTTTGTCTTTGAAATCTATTTCAAACTTCTTCACTCCTTTCATATCACCATCAGGTGATGTAGAATCTTTATCTGTAGTTTTCTGTGGTAGTAACTTTTTACCTTGTTTTTGTATTCTGAATTTAAGTGCAGGTCTACCATTGATAAGTAAGTCACCCTTTTCATTATAATCTATTGACTTTACTTTTACGCGTTTGTTTTTGAACCTACCCATTAAGATAGTATCACCTACCTCTACATCTAAATCTATTCCTTCAAGAAGTGGTTTTACGAGCCATTCTGTAAGTGTCTTACTCATGGTCTCTTACCACTTACGACATGACCAATAACGAGCTTTATGTCTTGGGCCTGGATTATCACAATTGTGTCTTGCTCTGAATGACTTACGAGCCTGTGGATTAGATTTTCTAATTTTCATTGTTCCACCCTTTGCCTTTCCACCTTGACCGAAGTTGACTTTAACTACATTTCCCTTTGGATTCTTTACATATACTTTGAATTTTTTAGCATCACCTTGCATAATTTTACCAAGTTTAACTTTACGACCTTGATACTCTGCTTCGTTTAAATCATTAACAAATTCAAAGGTATATCCATATGGTTTACCTTCTGATTCATAATAGATGTTTGTTGTAGTTAATTTACCATTTGATTCTGATTCATAAAATATATCCATAACTATCCTTTTCTCCAACCACCACCAGCGGCTTTGTATTGTTTTGCTGCCCACGCGTTTGCATATGCACTTGGATAAACATCAAACTTTTTCTTGGCCTGTGATTTATAATAAGACCACTTACTTGGGTTTGTTGGAACATTCTTCTCAACAAACAAGTTTAATTTATCTTCTGCAATGACTTCTTGGACTGCCTGTTTAACGAATTTACTTAACTTCATTATAGTCTCCTTTTGGTCTTTACCCTTTTTAAACCTATGTTCTCCATCAGGATTGTTCTGTGGAACATTCCCAACATTTCTTAAATAATTTGGTGGATTTAACATCTCACTTTTCATGAACTTTTACCTGTTCCACTCTTTCTACCTTTGGTGTGAGTAGATACTCTGATTGGTTTTTTACCTTGAGAACCTGCACCTGCCTTTCCTCTTCCACCTCTACCTTTTTTATTCTGTG
>NZWA01000032.1 GCA_002697505.1 Flavobacteriales bacterium
ACCAACCTCATACATTTGCCGATCTTATTAAAGTAACAGTAAACCAACGTGAGTACCTATTCTATTCACCTAAGATGCTCGCAAACGCAGGATGGCATGAAGAATCAAGATTGTTGCATGAAAGGATAATTAAGCATAATTATAAAATCAACGTGTAAGGGGTGGTAATGGACATTGACAAGTATATAAGAAGGAAAGCTAACGCAAGTGGTTTAACACCACTAAGATACTACCGCGCATTTACTGATGGGGTAGAAGGGTGCAAGGCATATATTGATGTTACTTGTGAAAAAACATTAGCAGCATATAAAGATGGTAGAAGATACAAAAAAAGATTTGACTCCAAAACAAGTAGCTGATAGTCTAGCGGAACATTACAACATTAACCTAGACTAAACCTACTATGAAAGTCATCGAAAAAGAAACCACTATCGAATCCAGCGGAGTCACCACTACCGCAAAGTTTGGAATTAAAGAAGCAGGTGTTGGACACATCTTCCACATCTTGCGTAACCAGTTGTATTCCGATGCTGCTACGGCAGTCATCCGTGAGTACGCTACCAATGCTGCTGATGCACACATTGAGGCAGGAATCTCTGAGCGTCCTATCGAGGTCACTTTGCCTAGCCGCCTGAACCTCCAGTTCAAGATTCGTGACTACGGTAAGTCTCTTAACCCTGAAGAGATCGTAGACATCTTTGCTTTCTACGGTGAAAGCACCAAGCGCAACACCAACAACCAGACGGGTATGCTCGGTATTGGCAGTAAGTCTGGATTCGCTTACGGTGATAACTTTGTCATTAACAGTTACATTGATGGCACTTGTACTACCTATAACGCTTACATTGATGATTCTCAGGTTGGTTGTATCTCCAAGCTTGGTGAAGCACCTACTGATTTAGAGAACGGTCTTGAGATTGTTATTCCTGTTCGTAGCGATGACGTAGAGGAGTTCAATGAAAAGGCCAAGAAAACTCTTGCACACTTTAAGGTTGCCCCGCTTGTAAACGGCAGACCTTTGCCCAAGGAAAAAACTAACATCATCTTTGAGGGTGACGATTGGTCATGGGACGGTGAGGGTGCTGAGTACGGTATGCCTGTTGCTGTAATGGGTAACATTGGATACCCCATTGAAAAGACTCTCTTGAAAGGGTTGGATGAAGAAAATGAATATTCATACTCAAATTTCGCTTGCGGAAATTTGAAGCTTGAATTCGCCATCGGTGATCTGGAGATCGCTGCAAGCCGCGAAGGTTTACAGTATTCTGATTACACAATCAAAAACATCAATACAAAAATCAAGAAAGCTGCCAGCGAAATGGCAGCGAAACTTGAAGCAAAATTTGATGCTTGTGAATCGCTTTGGGCGGCGAGGGTGTTAGCGCACGAAGTGTTCGACGCTTACGGCACTCTGCGTAAAGCGCGGGAAATTCTCAAAAAGAAAATCTCATACAAAGGCAATGACATTGACGTTCGTGTTAAGTTGTATGACGTTAGCATGGGCAATGGGGGTTCGCTGGATAGTCTTGAGCATTTGGTTGAGGTGCATCAGTATGTGAAGTCTTACCGTGGTCATCAGAAAGTTCGTCCTGAGAAGATTGATCGCCTCACCGCGAAAGATTGTGTTACTCTGATCGAGAACACCGAAACGCATCGTCGCGGAGTATTGAAGCGCATCGTGCCTTTGGTTGAAGATGACAACAAGCTTCCGATCATGTTCACTTGGAAGGAAAACACAAGCCCCAAACTGAAGGCTCGTGTCAAGAAGCAGCTTGGTTTTATCCAGAAGGATTTCACTCAGCTTACTGACATTCCTGAAGTTGACATCGTGAGCAAGTACGGTCTTGCCTACGGCAATCGCTCCAGCAACGGTGGTAATCGTCGCGGCGATGCCTCCAAGAGCAAAGAGAGTGTGTTTGTTTACAACGGAGGTCGTAGCTGGAATCCTGAGAGCGAGAACTGGGATGCGACTGAGGTTGACCTTGACAATGATAATGTTGTTTATGTTGAGATCAATCGCTATCAGTACGCTGATGACCACGGCACTTACCAGCGTAGCAAGATGCTCGATACTCTTGCTCGTAGGTTAACCCTGCTCACTGGTGATGATGTAAAAATCATTGGCGTGAAGTCTCGTCAGATTGATAAATTCAAAAACAGCAAGAACGCCACTTTAGCTTGGGATCGTGTCAGGACTGAGGTGAACAAAAAGCTCAAGGGCAAGGTCGGTCAGTGGATTGCCAACGAGAGGGTGATCGCTGGACAGGACATCAACTACCGCGAGTTCTTCAAGAATCTCGGTGAATGCGATCTCGGAGAAGGCTCGCTCAACAATGCCCGTGAGGCAGTCAACAAGCACGAGGACGTAACCAAGGTCAAAGACATCAACTTTATTCGTGAGGTTATGAATCACTATCACGGCATCAAGTATGACGAGGCTAAAGCCACCGTCAGTGATGATACCTTCAAGGGCTTAGAGTGCTTGTACCCTCTGCTTCCGATGCTCGTTGAGAATATCACGGGATACTGGGAGTGGCAGAGGAAAAGTGCCGATGAGCAGAAAAAGTTGAAGGCAAATGTTATGCACTACGTCAACTTAGTCAATTCCAATGTAGTTTAGTAGGTTTCTCTGCATTGGTTCCCCAAGAGGGGGCGCGGGTTAGTAGGTTTCCCCGCGCCTCCTTTTTTTTATTCTTCTGTTTCTTAATTATGGATAATTATCAAACGAAGTAAATCAGCAATCCCGTCATTACCGCAAGTGTTCCTGCGAGCGCGAGAATGATCCCTCTGAGCGTTTTATTCTCTTTGAGTAGGTTTATATGCTGAACCTTCACAGGGGTCACAGGCTTGCCCTCACCGAGCCTAATTTTGGGTATGTGAGTCGCATTCGTTACCACACTAACCATCCACCATTTTTTTCTGTCATCATCATAGAACCATTCGGTTTTTTTCATAGGTTTTTATCTTTCGCGTAGGATTTTGTATTTTGTACGTCGATCTTGTATGAAGCCTTCAGTATAAAGATAATCAATAATTACCGCGATTTGTTTATCTGATATGATCTTCTTATTATTGTAAATGAAAACAGTGTCATGCTGCCAGCGACCATCGCTGCAAAGATGACATTCTATTTCCCATCCATTGAATGTAAGAGAGTACATAGGTTTTATTTATATTACACCGAAAAAAAAGTGCTTGACCCCGAATCAAGGGTATGAGACAATTAAAGAACATTAGAGATTAACCCTAAACGGAGAACGAAAATGGAAGTACCCTATATTATCAGTAACAACAGCATCACGGTTTACCTGAACGGTAAAGACCTCACGATGTCTGTCGATCATGTCAACTTTGACAATGTAAAAGAAGCAATCCGCGACAAGCGTTGGGATGAGCTTGAGGATTTATTCGATCAGACTATTGCAGTCGAGAAGTACCTCGACGGTAACATCACTGTCGAAGGCAATACAGTCCACTACGGGCTTGAGGAGGTGCATGGTCACGTTGTTGATCGTATCCTTGAGTTTATGCGCGATGGACTGCCGCATGAGCCTCTTGTGAAGTTCTTGGATAAGCTTTTGCTTAACCCTTCACGCCGCTCGGTAGAGGAGTTGTATCGGTTCTTGGAGCATAAGAATATGCCTCTGACTCCGAACGGTAACTTCCTTGCTTACAAGGGTGTTACCAGTGACTTCAAAGACCATTACTCTCGGCAGTTTAACAACTCCGTTGGGGAAGTCTTGGAGATGCCTCGCCGCAACGTGTGCGACGATGCGAATGTTGGATGCTCTTACGGGTTCCACGCTGGCAGCTACGAGTACGCTAAGGGCTACACTCACGGTGGCGGCAATCTGATGCTGGTTGAAATCAACCCTGCTGACGTTGTAAGCGTTCCGCATGACTGCAACTGTCAGAAGTTGCGTACCACCAAGTACAAGGTCGTAGCGCACCATGAGACGATTGAAAAGCCTCTGGAGGAAGCGTTGGTGGACGAATACGGACAGTGGGATGACATTGATGACGGTTGCTACGACATGGATGAGGATGAAGGACGCGATTACCTCTACGACGAGGACGGCATGGATTAGAAGTAGGGTACTAGGAGATTGGGGGCGTGTGATGCGCCCCCAGTTTCCGAACTCAAAAAGTTAATTAAGCATAATTATGAGGAACCACGATATTATTAAAAAAATCTTTGAGATCACTCAGATCGGAAAGGATGTGAAGTATTGGGAGCGCGAAGAACTCGCAGAAGAGAAGCTCAAGGAGATCGAAGGGTTGATCGCTGATGAACGCCCCGCAATCACAGGGCCGAGATGGAAGGAAAGGAAATGAGTGACAAAGAATTGATTCAGCGTATTTACGATAGATGTCCTAGTCCGTTTGAGCGTGATTACACTATTGACCAGTTTGTTGATAGATGTCAGGACATTAGAGACATGATTGACGAACACAATGGTAAAGGTAACGATTGGAAACAGGAACAGGCGGGAGTAGATTATTAATATGACAGCTATACAAGACTTTTTGGAATCACACTTTGAGCAGTTCAAAGATGACATCTTATTCGCTGACGGTTTTGAGGATGCCTTCATCGGCATCGTGACCAACAAGGGTCACAAGCCGACTGCGTGTTACGACTATCAGAAGTGCCTTGAGGTTCTTCATCGTCAGGGCATGGATAATACCGAAGCGTTTGAATATATGGAGCATAATGTAGTCGATGCTTATGTTGGTGAATACACACCGTCATTCATTGACCGTTTCGACACAGTAAAGGATTATTATGGACATGAATAATTTTACATTCAAACACGAAAAAGATGTTAAGTTGTTAAATGAAGCACTTAAACACGCTGACCATCACGAACTGACAACAGAGTTTGTGTGGAGTTTGGTAACACACATGAAAACCTATCCGAATGACCCGCTTGAAATGGCGATAGACGTAGCACTGGGTGATTGGGATTTGGATGAGTTAGACGATAACGATTATTTGGGATAATGGACACATTAATTTACATGGCAGCTACTTTTATATCATTTATTATCGCCGCTTATATATTAGATTGCGACGATGAAATGGAAGATAACGAAATTGAATAAGGGTATAACATGAAAAAAATAGTGTCAGACACTTTGTACGAAGCACAAGCTAAAATGCCAGCAGGACAGAACTGGAATCTCAACAGCAAAAGTGCTTGCGATACTCTTGCTGAGACAATAGTAGCTAAACTTAGACGGAGTTACAAAGACATCGAAAAGCAGATCGCACAGGCAAGCTGTTGCGAAGAACAGGCAAAAGCGTTAAGAGAACGTATAGAATTTTTTGAGGACTAATCTTAATTACGGATAATTATGAAGAAAGTATTGTTAACATTATTGATTGTGTGTGCTGGTTGTTCTAGCACGAAGTACAACTACGAGGTACATCTCAAAGAAGGTGACGGCACTATGCACCTTTACAATGGTCAGGATTACGCTGATGCTGTCAGCTACATCAAAGAGTACGAGAAGTCTCACGGAGACATGGTTTTAATCAAGACAGAAAAATGAAAAACATTAAATTAGAAACACTGGGGCAGTCAACCATGCTGGTTAACTGGGATAACGTAAATTTGGTCAAGGAAGTCACATCGACCTTTGGTGAGCAGTATAGAGAAATCTATTTCGCCAATGGTAGTACAGTGGCAACCAAGCAGACAATGTGTGAGTTAGAGTCAGAGTTATCCAAGCATAGAAAGTAACCCTTCACACAAACAAACAACACAATAGCCTTGACTCACCGTCAAGGTTATTTTATTATTGAGCCATGTATTCGCTTTGTTGTATTTCCAGTTCCCTTGCCAATGACGGTCATAAGTTTCAGACTATGACATGGCATCGTTTTTCGCAGCTTGACCGTGACGTGGCAGTTGCCACGGTATCGGCTCGCACACTCAACAATATTCGTGTTACATACAAAATTCTTACTCAGTGTGCCGAGCGCGGTTGGCATTACCGTGTTAGTTCAAACCTTTTTCCGTTACTTACATACAACGTAGCCAACCTCAAGCTTGTTGACTATCCCGATTACATCGACATCATGGCAGCACTCGCAGATTGCGCCAGCGTTGTGCGTGACAAAGGTGTTCGCATTTCTTGTCACCCTGACCAGTTCAATGTTCTTGCAAGCATGGGCAAGCCGCAGGTAGACAAGAGCATCAAAGAACTCAATCATCACGGTTGGCTTATGGATCAGCTTGGTGGTAGGCGTGACTACCGTTGCCCTATCAACATCCATGTCAACAACACCAAAGGCGAGCCTTCAGAGATTGCTGCACGTTTCATGTCTAATCTCGCCAAGTGCGACGAGTCTGTACGCTCACGCCTTGTTGTAGAGAATGAGGACAAGGGTATCTGGACTCCTAAGTTATTGTTGCAGCATTTCAATCTTCCGATCACTTACGACAATCTGCACCACAAGTGTTTGCCTGACGGTCTTTCACACTCACAGGCATTCAAGCTTTGCTACAAGTCATGGATGCGCGGCGGCTACTTCAAGCCTCTGTTCCACTACTCAGAGTCGCACCCCGACAAGACCAATCCTCGTAGTCATGCCGATATGCCCACAGGATTGCCGTATGAGGCGTTTTCTATGCCCGTGGACTACGACATCGAACTCAAGTCCAAAGACGCCGCTATCGAAGCTTTCGCTTCATTGTAGGCTTGACGCGCACTCAAGGTCATGCTTTAATACAAGAAGTATGAAAACACTTGAACTTGTCGGAGAGACGTTGACGTTCCTTGAGAGTGATGGCAACGGCAACTGGTACACAAATGAAGATGCGGAAGAAATCTACATCTCAAATTCAGAATTGCGCGGTGATGCCCCGCATTTTACATGGAAGTAAATCTTAATTAAGGATAATTATGACAACATTCTACAAAGACTACCCCGAATTTCCGAACAACGAACACGTTGAGGCACTGTTTGAAGAACTTGAGTCCATTGGAGTAGTTGAATCAGAACAGTTTGACGATTCAAAAGGATTCGCGCTGAAAGACAGTAAAGGTTATGCAGCGTTAGCATTGATGCACAGTTTATATAACATTGAAAAGCAGCAGAACGAAGGAGATGACAATGAATAAAGAACCGCTTACAAGCAAAGAGATGTTAGACAAAGTATATTGGCGTTTAACAAGTATTGAGAAAATGATTCCTGAGATGCAGGACTCAGAGATCATCGAGTTACGCCGCTGGATCGAAGAGAAGTGGCAGGATCGTGACTACTTTGAGAACGATCAGACCCACTACGGTGATGCAGTTTACAGAGGGATTGAAGATCACGACGAATAGTGCTTGACCCCACACCAAGTATATGTAAGAATTGAATCATGCCTAATCACACTTCTAATAGACTGACACTGAGAGGTTCTAACAGCGAGGTTGCTCGCTTCATGGACGAGAACAGAAGCGAAGAAACCGACGACCTCGGTTCTCCGATTCCCCTTTCTTTTGAAAAGTTGGTTCCGACTCCTCCTGAGATGTTGGAGAGCAACGACATCAAGAACGGTAAGATGCCCGATTGGTATAACTGGAGGGTAGAGAACTGGGGTACAAAGTGGGACGCATACGATTCATACATGGGTTGGGTTTCTGTAATGCCCAAAGATGCGCCGAACTGGTTGCACCTCAACTGGAGCATGGGTGAAGTCCCGAATGTGATCGGTTTCTACACCGCATGGTCGCCGCCTACCCCTTGGTTGGTTAATGTCTCTGAGAAGTATGACCTTGAGTTTATGCTTGAGTACGCAGATGAAGGTGGTGGTTTTGCTGGTTACAGCATTGTCAGCAACGGACACGTTACCAAGGAGGAAGAGTTGCCTTGGGATTCTCTTGATGGCAAGGAATTGCGCGACTCTCTTGGCTATGGCGATTACGAGGAGGACGAAGATGAAGTATAATCACGCATACGACATTTGTTTCTCTCTTGAATCCAATCACGAGAAAGGAGAGGACGTGACGCCCGATATGTTAAGGACGGCATTACTCAACAGGATCAAAGACTTGGACAATGCCGATGAGTGGGGAGAGATTTGGTCGAACTCTGTACCCTTTGACACATACGAAGTAGAGGAGGGCTAACATGAATCAGTATTGGCTTAAAGTTAAGTATGAAGATGGGTATGAGCGTTGGGAACTCACAAGGGGCAAATTTGCCACCGAGAGTGCTGCTCGCAAAGCTTACGAGGCAAGAGGCAAAGCGATGCACTTCACCATAACTGAAGTAAAAGCGCATGAACAGTTTGAGTTTGAATTGGAGGATTAAATGAAAACAGCAGTAGAAACCTTATTGATTAGTGTTGATTGGTTTATCATAGTCAACGTGGCAAAAGAAATGAAAGCATTAATATACGGAGGATAATATGGGATACAAGATATTAGACGTTAAAGCAGACATTCACGAAGAAGTGGAGAAGTACATGGACTCTTGCATTGTCGCGCACGAGATCAACCCGATATTGGGTCAGACCATTTTGGAGGATATGTGTGACATTGTAGACAAACACTTTGAGAAGATAGAAAGATAATTAAGGATAATTATGAGCAACAAAGAAGCATTTGATATTGTATTAAAAATGGCAAAAGATCGGGATATGACGGGATACGACATCATGTATGATGGGCAGGAAGCAGAAGTCAAACGTGAACGGGAAGCGTTGGATCAGATGGAAGATTATTACAACGATGTAATGGAGAATTAAATGAAACTTGAAGAAGCTATTGAGATTGTATTAAGAGAAGCTAGGTCGAATGGGATTGGAGGATTAGCCGACGATCAGACTCACGAAGCCGCGAGTGTGGTGGAGGACTTCTTTGTAAACAACGTATTTGATGGAACGGAGGACTAAATGAATATTGAACAGGAATTAGAAGTAAAAGAATTAGCATTCCGCTTACTCAAGGAAAAACCGTACCTTGCTATGGAATACCTTGACTATAACGAAGATACAGTAACTATGTTATATGACGATTTGAACCACGAAATGAATGGGTCTGCGTCAGAACAGTACAAACAGAATTGGTAATACTATGAGTGAAGAACATGATAAGATGATGCCCGATGAAGCGGGGGAAAAGGGTGGAGACATCCTCGGTCATTTGATGCAGATTTACAATCTGATTGAATGGGGGAATCAGCCACATGAGTTCGTGCGGGTGGAAATGCACAAGGACAGAAGTATGTCTATCATTAACCACAGAGACGTTGAGATGGGGCTTGCGCCTAGCATCTTTACGCTGAACGAGGATGGAGAATGGGAGGAAAAGAATGAAGCTTAATTTCGTGACTAGGCTTAATTTAGTGATGTTAATGGTGCTGCTTGTGGGCCTCACTCTTGATTTCGCACCTGAATTGGCGCGGAAAGATGTTGAGCCTGTCAAAGAGCCTGAGC
>NZWA01000001.1 GCA_002697505.1 Flavobacteriales bacterium
AATCTTAAAACAGAAGTTAAAATTTTTTATGATAATAAGAATATCTATTTTGGAATTATGATGTTTGATAATCATCCCGATAGTATTCTTAGAGAACTTTCTAAAAGAGATGATGACAATAAAAATTTTGATGCATTTGAAATATATATTGACCCTTTTAATAACACGCAAGTTGAATATAATTTTATGATTACAGCTGCTGGTGTTCAAATTGATAAAAAATTATCAAAAACTGGCTCTGATAAAAATTGGAATGCAATATGGTATTCAGCAGTAAAAATTAATAAGTTTGGATGGTCTGCAGAAATTGCTATTCCTTTTAGTCAAATTAGATTTAATGATAATAATTCAAAATGGGCTTTAAATATGGTCAGAACAATCAGAAGACATAGAGAAAAGTATTCATGGAATTATATTGACATTGAATATGAAAATAAAGCTTTACAATCCGGAATATTAAATGGAATAAAAAATATTAAAAATCCACTTAGATTATCTTTTATGCCATATGCATCTATTTATGCGGAATCTTATCTTGATGAATATAATTTCCCATATAATTATGGAATGGATTTAAAATATGGGATTAATGAAAGTTTTACTTTAGATATGACTTTAATTCCTGATTTTGGTCAAGTTAGCTCCGATGCAATGGTTCTCAACCTTACTCCTTTTGAGTTAAAATATGATGAAAAAAGACAATTCTTTAATGAAGGAATAGAACTTTTCAATAAAGGTGGAGATATGTTTTACAGTAGAAGATTACAAAATGATTTAATTAATGCAACAAAAGTAAGTGGTAGATCCAAGAATGGACTTGGCATAGCAGGATTAAATGCAATTAGTAACAAAACTGATGATGAAACTTTTAAAAATTATAATGTAATAATTTTAGATCAAGCATTAAAAAATAGTTCTTCTATTAGCTTTATGAATACAAATTTAACATCATTAAACTCCTCTATTTCAAATGTAAGTGGAATATTTACTCAGCTATACAATAAAAAAAATACTCATGTTTTAGATGCTAATCTTAAGTTCAGCCAAAATTTTGAAAACAATAAATCAGGTTCTTCAGGAAAATTATCTTTAAAAAAAAATAGTGGTAACTATAGATATAAGTTAGAAACATTTATTAGTGATAAAAATTATAATCCAAACAATATAGGTTTTTATTCAAAAAGTAATGAAATAATTAATAAACTAGAAATTGGATATGAACAGTTAAAAGAAAATAAAAATTTTATTTCCTCTAAATATTACTTTTTTGCAAATCAAGAATCACTTTTTGAAAATAAAAATTTTGTAAATTTATATCTAGAAGCTGAAACTAAATTTGTATTTAAAAATTATCTGTTTTTATTGGGAAAAATTTCTGGTCATCCCTTCCATAAAAATGATTATTATGAAGCTAGAACAGGAGATTTTAATACTATTGTTAAAAAATCAAAATATCTTAGACTTAGTGCATATTCATCCAGTGATTTTAGAAAGAAGTTTGCGTTAGATTTAGGTGGTGGAATTCAAACCAACCCACTGTATCAGGGATATGAATACAGCTGGAGAGTTTCACCTAGATACAGATTTAATAATAAATTTTCAACAAAATATGTTTTATCAGTTAAAAATAAATTTAATGATATTGGTTATTCTAATAATCTAAATGGATCTCCAGTAATAGCAATTAGAAATACAAATATGATTACGAATGTATTGTCAGGGAGTTATATTATAAACAATAAAATGGATTTTTCTTTTAAATTACGATACCATATTGACCAAGTCAAAAATTTAAGCTATCATTCAGTTAATAATGATGGTTATTTAGATCTGAATAATTTTTTATTAAATCTGGATGAAAATGAAAACTATACTACATGGACTTCTGATGTAAGCTGGAATTGGTGGTATAGTCCAGGAAGTCAAATAAGTATAGTTTGGAAAAACGGAAGAGATTTTTCAGATGATAATATATATTATAATTGGATTGATAATGCTAATCAAACTCTTAATTCTAGTAAACAAAATAGTATTTCGTTTAAAATTGTATATTATTTAGATTATCTTTACCTAAGAAATGATAAAAATTAACAATCTACATCACTCCTACGATAACATCAAAGTTTTAGATGGTATAAATTTAGAAATAAATAAAAGTGAAATTATTTCTGTTCTTGGAAAATCAGGTGCTGGCAAAACAACACTTTTAAACTTAATTGGAACCCTTGATACTATACAGGATGGAGAAATTTTTATTAATGGGAAATTAATTAATAATTTAAGCCTAAATGAACTCTATAAATTAAGAAATGAAGAAATAGGTTTTGTATTTCAATTTCACAACTTACTTCCAGAATTTACTGCTCTTGAGAATATATGTCTTCCTGCCTTTATTAAAGGGATAACAAAAAAAGAAGCAGAAAAAAAAGCCTATGAACTTTTAAAAAAATTAGATCTTACCAACAGAGCTCAACACAAACCAAATCAACTATCAGGTGGTGAAAAACAAAAAATTTCCATTTGTAGAGCACTTATTAATTCACCATCATTTGTTTTAGCCGATGAACCAACAGGTAATTTAGATTCACACAACACAGAAATAATCTACAAACTATTTCAGAAATTAAACAATGAATTTGGACATACTTTTGTAATTATTACTCACAATAATAATTTTGCTAGAATTGGAAATAAAAAAGTTTTAATGCAAGACGGAAAAATAATTTAATATCTACTTAAGTTATATTATATTTTTTAATTTTGCGCTTTGATGAAATATCAAAATCCTGAAATACTGTATGCATTAATTGCTGTTCTTGTTCCAATTATAATACATTTATTAAATTTAAGAAAACACAAAAATATTTATTTTAGTAGTATTCGTTTTTTAAAAAAAATTTCCGAGGAAAAAAAACAAAAACTAAAACTTAAAAATATTTTAATTCTAATATCAAGAATTTTAGCAATTACCTTTTTGGTTCTAACATTTGCTCAGCCATATATCTCATTAAATAATAAAAATGATCAAGAAAATATTTTAATCTATGTAGATAATTCATTTAGTATGGATGGAGAAACAAAATTTGGACGTGCTCTAAATATTGCAAAAGAAAAAGCTAAAATAATAGCTAAAGATAACTCCGACAAAAATCTATATTTGATTACAAACAATTTTTCTGCTAAAAACAAACACAAATTTGCAGCCAAAGATTTTATAAATGAAATTAATAAAATTGAAAGTTCTTACCATAGAAAAAAATTTTCTGAAATTCTATCATTTACATCTTTTATAAAAGAAAAGAAAAAAATCTATTTTATTTCTGATTTGCAAAAATCATCTTTTGATATCGAAAACGTTAAATATGTTGATTCATCTCTCGACCTATCAATTGTTCCAATAGATCATAATACAAATAATATCAGTATTGATTCTGTATGGTTAATGAATCCAATTAACAAATCCTCTGATAATATTACACTAAATGCAAAAATAACTAACTACAGTAATATAAAAGTCTCTGAAAAAGTAGTTTTCTTATACATAAATGAAAAACAAAAATCTCAACAATTTATTAATTTGAAAAGTGGAGAAACAAAAACAATAAAATTTGAATTTGATCAAAAATCTAGTATTTCTGTTTCAGGATACATAAATATAAATGATTCACCCATAACTTATGATAATAAATGTTATTTTAGTTTAAATCAAAATAAAAAAACAAAGATTTTATGCATAAATAATGTAAACAATAATAAATACATTAATGCAATATTTAGTCAAGATAGTACACTATTTAATTATTATGCAACTAACATCAATAATTTAAATTATAATACCATTAGCAAGTATGATTTAGTTATAATAAATGAAATAAATAGCTTCCCAAATGCTTTAGTTAGAATATTAAAAGATAAAATAAATTCATTTAATTATGTAATTATACCACCAAATGATGTTGAAATTGAAAATTTTAATAATTCATTATCTAAGCTAGAACTTAATACAATAAGTAGTATTAATAAAAATAAATATGAAATAAATAAACTTGATGACGAACACCCAATTTTTAAAAATGTTTTTGATAATAAATTAGAAAACATTATTTATCCTTATTCGAATATTCATTTAGTAAAAAATAAAAAATACCCAACCACTAATATACTTTATTTAGAAAATGGTGATCCATTTTTATCAATATATAAAAAGGATAATAAATTTATATATATGTTTAATAGTACTTTAGATAACAAACAAAATAATTTAACTCAACATTCAATATTTGTACCACTTTTAATGAACATTGGTTCACAATCTTTATCAAATCAAAAAGTATACTATTTATTAGAGAATACAACTTTTTTTAAATCGAAATATAATAATTCAAAAAATGAAATACTAAATTTGACTAATGGAAATAGTGAGTATATTGTTGAAAGTAAAAATATTGAAGGAGAAATACATTATAAAATAAAAAATATTCTAACAAAAAATGGAGTATATAGTCTTAGAAATAAAAGCAAAATAGTAGATAAAATTGCATTTAATTTTAATAATAAAGAAAGTGATATAAAACTAACTAGTAGAAATGAAATTAACAGCTGGAAAAAAAAATACAATTTAAATCTTGAAATAATTGATAAAAACATGTCAAATTTCAAGAAATACATAAATAATACTAATAATAACATTAAAGAATATTGGATATTAACATTAATATTATCCTTAATATTTTTTGCATTAGAAATTTTTCTAATTAAATATATAAAATCATGAATATACTAATTAAAAATTGTTTAATTATTGATACACATAGTAATCATAACAACAAGAAAAAAGATATTCTAATTATAAACGGGAGATTTGAAAAAATCTCTAAAAAAATTGATATATCAAATTACAAAAATGTAAAAACTGTAGATTTTAAATCTGAAAACTTACATGTTTCGCCAGGCTGGTTTGATATGCATGTAGATTTTGGAGAACCTGGAAATGAACAAAAAGAAACAATTAAATCAGGTTCAGAGGCAGCGAAAAAAGGTGGTTTTACCGGTGTCTTATTAAGCCCAAACACAAATCCTAATGTAGATAACAGTAGCACCGTTAAATATATTAATCAATTTAATTCTAACTCAATAATTGATATTCTACCCTCTGGAAATATTACTTTAAAAAATAAAGGAGAAAAAATTGTAGAAATGCATGATATGAGTAATGCAGGTTGTGTTGCATTTACTGATGATAAACAATCATTACAAAATAGTAATGTTTTAAAAATTGCTCTTTTGTATGCAAAAGATTCAAATAAACTTATAATGAATTATCCCAATGATCATTCATTATCAAAAAACGGATTAATTAATGAAGGTCTGGTTAGCACTTCTCTAGGTCTTAGAGGAATCCCTAGAATTGCAGAAGAAATTATGACAAATAGAGATGTCAAATTATGTGAGTATACAAACTCAAGAATGCACTTATCATATATTTCAACACAAGAGTGCACTGAAATTATAAAACAGGCTAAAAAAGATAAAATAAATATAACTGCTGATGTTTGTGTTTATAATCTAATCTATAATGATCAGCAGTTAAAGGATTTTAATACAAATTTTAAGCTACTTCCTCCACTTCGAGATAATAATGATATAAATTCTCTTATTAAAGCTCTAAAGTTAAATATTATTGATGTAATTACTTCTGACCATAGACCACATTTAGATGATGATAAAAATAAGGAATTCGAACATGCAAAATTTGGAATAATTGGGCTAGAAAGTTTTTTTGGTTTATTATGTAAAAATCTTTTAGGTAAGCTAAGCATAAATGAAATAGTAGATAAGATTAGTATAAATCCAAGAAAAATTTTAAATATTGATTGTCCAGTAATCGAAATAGGTGAAAAAGCTAATATAACTATATTTGATCCAAATATTAATTGGAACTTTAATAAATCTAGCATCAAATCAAAATCTATTAACACACCATTTCTTAACGAGAAATTAAAAGGTAAAGCTCTAGCTATATATAACAACAAGAAGTATCAGCAATGTTAGTTCTTTACAACTTTTTGTACACTACCATCACTGTAAATGTATATTAAAGTAGTTTTAGAATAATCTTTTATATTTCTTGCATTGATTTCTCTTCCAATTACATCAGTAATTTTTAAAAGTTTCTTTTTATAATACGGCATATCATCAAGACTTGTTGTATTAGACTTTGCTTCAAAAACTTTCAAATCATCAACTGCTGCTTCTACCAAGCTACCACCATCTAAATCTTGGCCAGGTCTTAAACTATCTGAAGCTATAAACTTTAGTTGAACTAAATTTGTTAAATTAACGTAATCCTGAACTCTAAAAGCATATCTTCTCCAATCAATCTCTGAGCTTTTATTATTTTCAACATACTTCCAGTTAACTCCATCATCTGTAATGAGAACTTGCCACCAATCTGCATTTGGATTAGCACCGCTTGCAGGAGAGTTGGTATACCATCTATAATAACTTATTGCAGGATTAGTATATGAAGTCATATCAAAATATGGAGAATATAATGTTGTATGTCCATCATCAACATCATTTGCTCCTATACCATCAAAAATTGATGATGCATTTTGAGTAAAAGCACATGAAAAGCCACCTGGAGTGTGCTGACTACCTGTTTGAACAATACCAGACATTTGTTGAGGATTATCATACGAAGCTATAGGAGAACCAATCTCCCACATACCTGTTGTAGCTAAATCTCCTGGATCACCAGTTTGCCAAAAACCAACATTAAAATCGAAATCTTCTTCCGCTACTAGATTATAGCCAACCAAAATAAAATAAGGAACATTGGCGTTATTAACAGGAGAAATATTTGCTGCCATTGGAGTAATTGCAGATTGGTAACCATAAATATCTGTCAAAGAAATGTAATATGCAATTACAGTTCCGTCAGGTTGGCCTGAAATTGTAGCTTGAGCGTTTTGATTATTTCCAGTTCCAGTTAATGTCATTGATAAATGATTCCATGTAGTATCACTATTTATTCTATAATAACAATCTGCGGTAGATAATGCCCATGGATATGTCATTGAAATGCTAGTATTTAAATTAATTGCAGAATTACTATTAGATGTCTCTACAGGATTATGATTTAAATTAGCATTGGATAACAGTGTGATTCCATGTAGTGCGAAGGCACTTACAATATCATCATCATTGGGAGTTCCGTTAGTTAAATCATTATCATTATCATCTCCATACAATACTTCTATAAGAATATCTGTATATAAAACACCTTCATTTCCATCAGGCTCTTGTGGTGCACCATCGTAAGTATATTTAAATAAATCCAACATCTGTGTCATACTACCAAGATTTAAATATGTATCCCAAAAACAACCGGCAATAATTTCTCCATCTGAATGTACTTGACCAACTAAATCTTGAGGATAAACCTTTTTACTAATATCATATCGTCTAACATATTTATTAGCATCGTTTGAATAAAAACCTGTACCAAGTATTGGATTTACAGATAAAGATATTGCCCATACATCTGCATATCCTTCATTTTGACCTCCATTTTGCATTCCAGAACCATACCACCAACCATTTATAGCATGACCATACTCATGATAAACAACATCAGGAATATTTGCAGTTTTTTCACAATAATCACCTCCTGTTGGAGCTGGTCCATCAATATAAAAGTTAATTGAACTTCCATCATAATAAGCGTTACAACTACCTGGCTCATCAACATTTGTCTCCATAGGTTGATTCAGAAAACCATTAGTAGGATAATTAGGAAATACATCTAAAAAATGTGCATGTATTTCATTAACAGCATGATAAGCAGTTCTTTCCTGTATTGTTGAGTTACTGTTATCAAAACTTACATTGGTATTTGATGCAGAAGATGTAAAATTAGGAACATAACTATTTGTTCTAACTTCAGCATACTGACCATCTAAAAAATATGACACACTACCAAAGTTTGACGGTATATTAACATTACCAGAATTATCTGTATAATAGTTAGAACCGCTATAATTAGCTCTTAAATTTATCATCTTTTCGATAGATGATGGATTGAAAGGATTGGTAGTATATACTTCGCCCTGTACATTAACGATTGCTGACGAAGGAGGAGCCTCATATAAAACCTTATTTTTTCGCATTAACAGAGCTCCACTGTTTGCATCAACATAACACTCATAATTTGCTGGTCCAACTTCAATTCTTGTTTCTATATTTACAACATAAACCAAATGATAACTATATGAACCCTGATTAGTTGGAATTGGGAGTATTTTTAGATCCTCCTCTACCATACTTTTCGTAATCGGATTTGCAATATCTGATGAAGCAGATAATATAGCAGCTTCTTCTGAAATTGTAGGATTAGAACTAATTGTAATATCATTAAAAATATCTAATCCAAAAACCAAAAGCTCATCATTCAAACTTAATTTAGCATATAATCTACTGTCAATAACTTCTAAATCGTTATGATGTTGCTTAAAATGTACATTGATATGCTTATCGT
>NZWA01000002.1 GCA_002697505.1 Flavobacteriales bacterium
ACATAATGTCCACGATAAATAAAGAGTATGATGTATATTATTCCACAGGTGGTGGAAGTTTAGTTGGTGGTGGTGCCGATGTTTGGGTGAATCATTGGATTGAAAATGTTGCACCTAAATTACAAGTACCAGCAAAATTATTAATTCACAGAAACAGACCAAAGAAAGAATGGACTCAAACACAACATAAAGAGTTTCAAAGAAGAATTGATAGAGGTGAAGCAGGAAACAATGGAAGAGTGGTTCACAAAAAATTAAAAAAAACATTTAAAGAAACTATAAAAAAACCATCAATAAAAAAACCAGTAGAAAAAACAGAATTAAAACACTATTGGCAAGGTGATGACCCAGAAGAATTTAAAAACCTAATGGATGGTGCTCGTAGAATTCATATACTACATGGTTATTATCATCCAAGTAAATATATAACTGCAAATGAAGATAAGATTTATAGTAATGCAGTTCATTGTGATGTAAATAAAGCATTAAAGGCATCGTTTATGTTGGATTTAAAAACAAGTTTTAATTTTGCTATGTCACCTGATTGGGAAAGTAGGATTGTAGATATGGCAACCAAATCATTTTGGATTGGTGTTGATAAACCTACATTGGCAACACCAAAGAATGATGAAGTTTTACATATACCAAACTTTTACGAGTTCACAAGAAACTATGATGTTATTGATAGTAATAAAGTTGGGTTTGCATCAAGAATGGAAACAAGAAAGTGTCCACATTTTCTTGCAGGTATAGATAGTGAGTTCTTTACAGACCCAAAAGATGTACAATGGTGGAGAAGAAACATTGGAACAGATACATCAAGATGGAAAGTGTTTACATTTAAGTATGATAATTTGGAAAGATTTTATTTAAGAGATTGGGGTATATCACATTCTGCACATATTGTTGAACCATTTGGATATTCGATATTTCAAGCAATTGATTTTGGTAAAGTTCCAATCTTAGCAGGTGATTGGTTAACAGAATATGATTATCCATTTAGAGCATCTAATCCTGTCGAGTTTCACGAACAATATAGAAAGTTATGTGAAATATCATTAGATGAAAGAAGAAACCTTTTATATCCATTACGAGAATATTTAACTAATAGATTTGATAATAAAGAAGAATGGGTAGAAAAAATGATAAAACTTTACAATGGGTGATATTTATTATTGAAATATAGGAAATATTATGTCAACAGCAGCAAATCAAAACTTATCATTAGGAAAATTAAAAAGAGCCGTAGATGGAACTAATTCATATACTACTGCCAATACTTCTTTGGGTGCTCAAAATGATGGTTCAAGTCAAACAAAGATGTCAGATTTTTCTATCAGTTCAGTAGATAGTGTTACAGGTTATACATATCTTTGGGAACAAACTTCTGAAACATATACAATGAACTTTAGTGGTAATGGTACTTTGTTTTTAAGTAAGATTGCAAGTAGAGCCGATAATTTTTCTTGGAGTGATAATAGTGCGGTAACAAGTGTTAGTGGAGATTATACTGCAACCGTAACAGCTGGAGCAATATCAAATGCAAACACAGGTACGGGTGATGATAGTGATTTCTTTCCAGCAGGTACAAATAATGCGAGTGTAACTATAACGGGTAAGTTTGTTGAAGATGGACAATCCGATGGATTCAATGACCATGCCACAAATTATAATACTGCAAGAACTAAAGCAATTACTGTTATTGATTCATATGGTGGTTCACCAAGTTGTTTATTAGTGGGTACACCAATTGAAATGGCAGATGGTACTACAAAACTTGTAGAGGATTTAGAAATTGGTGATTGGGTATTAGCAATGAACATGCCAGGTCAGTTAGATGAGGATGAAGAAGATTGGAGAAGTTCAAGATTTGCAGATGAAAAAACAGCAACATTTACACAACACTCTGCAAGTGTTCAAGATATTAACTTTGATTTTGCATACAATTATTGGAACATCAATAGTGGTAGTGAAATGATTACAGGTGAACACGAAATGTTATATAAACCAATTGATGAAAATACTTGGATGTGGCAATTAGTTCCTAATATGAAAGTAGGTGCACATCTTATGGATAAAAATGGAAATGAAGTTGAAATCACTTCATTAGAAAATATTGTAGAGGATACAGATGGATTTGAAGTAGTACAAATTGATGTTGAACCATTAGATGTATATTTTGGTAAAACATTTTTAGTACATAATAAGGGAAGTAATACGAATCCATTTTAATAATTTTTAAGGTTTTATGAATAAATCAATACTGAATTATGATTATATAAAAACATTCATATGTGGTAACGAGGGAGAAGAAGTTCCTTATCGTTGGTCTCATGGTGCAACTTGGATGAATCTTGGTGATGGATTAATAATCTACACACTAATAAATTTCTTTAAATTAAAAACATTAGTTTGTTTAGGAAGTGGTGGTGGATTTATTCCAAGAATAATGAGTCAAGCAAGATATGATTTATCCCTTGAGGGTTATTATAAAGAAATCAAGATGGAAACAGGTGATAACGGAACCACTTATGTAGTGGATGCAATGAATGGGGTGAATGGTAAAACCGATTGGGAAGATAAAGATAGTGTACTTAGAAAACATTTCTATCCACAATTCATAAAAGATACTACAGAAAATGCATATTATAATTTTTTTGTAAAACAAGATATTTGGTTTGATTTAATCCACATTGATGCAGACCATACATTTGAGGGTGTGAAAAAAGATTTTGAATTATACTCAGAAAAACTAATGCCAGGCGGTATCATCACAATACACGATACAGATAAATCTTATATTGAGAATCGTACAGAAATAAATGGACAAGAGTGGGAAGATACATCTGGTCCGAGTAAGTTTGTAGAAACTATAGATAAAGATAAATTTGAAATTGTTAATTTTTTCAATCATGGTATTAGAAAAGATTTTCCAAGTAGTACAGGTTTAACGATAGTGAGGAAAAAGTGATTGATATTTCAAATCGATGGTGTAGACAACCATGGGCATTTACTGAAATACATAGTAATGGTTTTGTATATAATTGTTGCCCTGGTTGGATAAAAAAACCATTAGGTAATATATTAGAAAAATCATGGGAAGATATTTGGAATGGAGAGGTTGCAAAAGAATATCGTCAAAGTATGATTGATTCTACATTTAAACATTGTATTGAAAAAAATTGTTCACAATTATTATCAGAAAACCTTGACCCCGATTTACCTGTATTTGAAAAAGATGATTTGGGTGTGTTGTGGAGAAGTTTTAAACCAGAAGCCACTACAGGTCCTTTAGTGGTTGCATTTAATTACGATAGAAGTTGTGCGTTATCATGTCCTACTTGTAGAAATGAATTAATTATGGATTCACCAAATTCACCTAATTGGAAAAACATGGAAAAGATTCATAAGATAGTTACAGAAGAAATAATTAAAGATGCATATAGATTATATATAAGTGGAACAGGTGACCCACTACAGAGTCCATTTTTTAGAAGTTTTTTACAAGAGTTTGATAGTAAAAAATATCCAAATGTTGGACACATACATTTACATACAAATGCAAATTCATTCACACCAAAGATGTGGGATAGTATGAAAGGTGCTCAACCATTTATAAAAACAATGGAAATTTCAATAGATGCAGCAACACCAGAAACTTATAAAATTACAAGAAGAGGTGGTGATTGGAATTTATTAATGGATAACTTAGAATTTATAAATACTATTGATACTATTGAAGTGGTGGTATTTAGTTTTGTAGTACAGAATGATAACTATAAAGAGATTTTAAAACTACATGATTTAAAAGAAAAACTATCTAATAAAAAAGTAAAGATACAATATTATAAAGTTTTGAATTGGGGTAATTTAACTGATGAACAATATAAAGAAAAAGCAGTTTGGAAAAAAGAACATCCTAATTATTCTGAGTTTGAATTAATATGGAAACAGATGTTAAAAGAAACCAATTCTTTACATACATTACAAGGAGAAGTATGAATTTAGTTACAGTATGTGGTCACAACACAACAATGTTATATCATATGTTAAGACATTATCAACCAAATGTCAAGAACTTTTTTGTAAATATTTATGCAAATTATGAAGATGACCCAATTATAGAAGAGGCAACTTCGATATGTAGAGAGTTAGGTATTGAACCACATAAAGTGTGGATAGAAGAACCATTTAATTGGGATAAAGTAACAGAAATTTATAATGAAACAATATCACTAAAACCAGATGAGTGGTGGGTAGTTGCAGATGATGATGAGTTACAAGTATATTCAAAACCAATAGAAGAGATTGTTGAAGAGTGTGAAGAGAATGGATGGGAGTTTGTTCGTGGTGGATTTATTGATAGAATTGGTGAGGGTGGTGATTTTCCAAAGATAACAAAAGAAAGTAATGTATGGAAAGAAATGCCAAATGCAGGATTCTTTAGATATCCATTAAGTAGAGCAGAAGCAAATAAAGTTACTTTACTAAAAGGTAAACATGGAGTAGTATCTGGTCAACATTTTATACAATTTGATAATGGAGATACATCATGGGGTGATTATCATCCTTTGTGTTATCCAATAGAAAAGAACTTTACACAAGTTCATCACTTTAAATGGGATTATTCAGTATTACAAAGATTAAAAGAAGTTAGTAGTTCTAAATTACATGAGGCATTTTCACATGAGTATAAGAAGATGTTATCTGCAATAGAATATTTAGATTATAAATTAGATTTAAATGAACGAGAGTTCATGTTTGAAAGAGTTGAATCACCAGATTACAAACAATATAGAAAGTGGAAACCACTCACAAAAAAAATATTGAAGATTGGTGGTTTGATATGATATTTATTAACAGTTATAACTAAACAATAAGAGGTTACCTTTATGGCAAAAACTACAAAAGATGATTCTCTACTCTTAGAAGAGAGAAAAGTAAAAGCACTTGAGAAAATAGCTAACACTATTGATGCACTCACTATTTGGTTTGAAGAAATTGAAAAGAATGAGTGGAGTGATAGATTACAATGGTATTTATCCGAGTGGTATAAAACTTTACCTAAAGAAGAAGAAAAATAGATGAAACTTGGTGTAATCGTTCCTTATAGAAAACGACCAACACATCTCAGACAGTTTCAAGAATCAATAAAAGAATATCTGAAAGATTATGATTATGAATTAATCGTAGTTGAACAGGCAGATGATTTACCATTTAATCGTGGTAAATTATTAAATATTGGATTCAAGACAGCAATTAGAAAACAATGTGATTATGTTGTCTTTCATGATGTCGATATGTTACCTAAAGATGTGGACTACTCGTATTCAGAAGTACCACTTCATCTTGCTACAGATTTTGTAAATTCCAAAAGAGAAATATTTAAAACTTATTTTGGTGGTGTTACAATGTTTTCTATCGAATCATTTAAACGAATCAATGGATACTCAAATGAATATTGGGGTTGGGGATTTGAAGATGATGATTTATTATTAAGATGTACTGAACAAAATGTATTTACAGATTTTGAAATATATGAAGTTCCACAACAAGATACTGCTGGTTTGTATTTACATGGTGATTGGAGTCATGTAGTTTGTGATAATATAATTGATATTCAAAATGATTTCACAATACATTGTACATTTAAACCAGATGAAATCATACCTGATTATGATAAAGATTTTGATGAGTATTGTGTATTTAGTATACCTGGTTGGGACACTACATTAAGTTATAATTCTTTCAATAGATATAAATTTGAAACTTGGGATATTGGTGAAGAGTGTCATCAAATTACATCAGATTATGATTATCCAAAACTAACTAAAATCACAATCACATATAAAGATAGAATTTTAAAAATGTATCAAGATGGTAACTTAGTTGGTAAAAAAATTATAAAGAGAAGATTACTTGATACAAAACAAGAAAAGTTTTTAATTGGAATTGCATCAATTAATAGAGAAGATGATAGAAAAAGTTTTCGTGGATTCGTAAGTGATTTTGCATATTGGGATAAAGCATTAGCAAGAAATGAAGTACAAGGATTACATCAAAATTCTGGTATGAGTTATTTGATTGATGATAATCAATATAATAGTTCACAAAACTTAAAAATTTATTATGATTTTAAACACACTACTTTTGATAAATCATATGATTATGAAACTGGTAAAGTTATGAATTTAGTAAATACTAAAAGTTTTGGTGAAGTAAGTCAATCCATACCAAAATCTTTACAAGATATAGAACGAAAAAAAATATCAATACCTGCAAGAAGAAAATCTACTTTTAAATTAATAGGACATCCACCAGAGGGGTATAAAGATGGTGGTTGGAAATATCAATCAACAAGATTAAATCAGATTAGATATTATAAACAAATTTTAGATAATAAATCTAACTTAACTACTGATGGTTTATCTACTTTAAAATTTAAAACTATGTCAAAAACAGAAGATGATAATTATACATTTTTATCTGTAGATTTAGGTTTATAATGAAACAATATGTAATTCATATACCATCATCAAAAATAAGTGTTAAGAATGCACAAGAAGTGATAGATAGTGCAAAAGAAATTGGTAAGATAGATGTAGAGTTGTGGGAAGGTCAACATCGAGACGGTGCATTTAGAAAGATGTATGAAAAAAATATGAGATTACATAGAATGGAAGAATGGGAAAACTATTCTTATCTTGATTGTATAGTTGGTTGTTTTATGAGTCATTTTTCACTATGGGAAGAATCAGTTAGAACTAATGAACGAATAATGATATTAGAACATGATGCAATTTTTGTTAATGAATACAAAGATTATTATTGGGATGGTATTGTAAATATAGGTAGACCATTATGGGGAAATTGGTTTTTAAAAGATAAAAAAGTAAAAAATGCATTTGGTGAGAATAAAGGACATGGTGAGAGAGAACATATAGAAGATGGGTTTTATAAAAGAGATATCGATAAATGTGAAAAACCACATTTAGGTGCAGGTGCTGCATATAAACAAGATTCACCAGACCATAAAGATTATTGTGGATGTGAAAAAAATTGGTTAGTGGGTGCACATTCATATATTGTTTCACCAAGAATTGCAGGAGAGATGGTAGATTTTGCAACCAAATATGGCATACTACCAGCAGATGTTTTTATTAGACCAGAGTATTTTCCTATGGCAGATTATTTACCTTTTTGTACTTATCAAAAACAAAATTCTACTATGATACAAAGGGATTTACCAGATGAACAATGGTGGAGATGGAAAACAGGTGCTGTTGAAAATTGGAAAGGTGTAGAGGATACTTGGAAATGAAATTAGGAGTTTGTATACCATATAGAGATACAGGTGATGGTGTTAGAAAAAAACATTTAGATACTTTGATACCACATTTAGAAAAGTTTCTTGGTGAACGAAATATAGAATTTAGATGTTATATAGGACATCAAGTAGATGATAAAAAATTTAATCGTAGTGGTACAAAAAATGTTGCATTTCTTGCAGCCAAAGAAGATGGTTGTGATTATGTAGCGTTTCATGATGTAGATATGTTACCACAAGATGATTGTGATTACTCACATCCAGGTGATACACCAAAACATATTGCAACTTATCTTTCACAATGGGATTACACTTTACGAGATATACATTATTTTGGTGGTGTGGTGATATTCACAATAGAACAATTTGAAAATGTAAACGGATACCTTACAGATTATTGGGGTTGGGGTTTTGAGGATGATGATTTATTTTGGAGATGTATACAAAAAGGTTATTTTAAACCAGAGTATATTGAATCACCAGGTAGTACAAAAGTTTTACAATTTGATGGTGAAGAAACACATATAAAGATTCCAGCATCAAAAACAATAATGAACATACCAAACAAAGGTTGTGAAATAGAAGCAATTGTACATTCTGAAATAGAAAGTGAAGATAAAGAATTTTTAATTGGCAATGATATAGGACATTTAAAATATCCAATAGTATCAAGGAAAGGTTGGGATTTTGATATCTCGTATAATAACTCAAAAGCATTTTCATATTGTTTATGGGGATTAAAAAATGAATTACATTATGGTTGGATGATGAGATATCCTAATCAATGGAGTAAAGTTAATTTTAAAGTTGATACATATGAAAGAAGTAGAACCATCACAATTAATGATGAGGTGTATGGTATGGAGTTTGGCCCACAAAAATCTATTTTACCATATGAGGGAGATTTAAAAAGATATGGTTCAACACCATTTTGGATTGGTAAAAATCCACCAAATCCACATGACCCATTTAGAGATAGAAACAGACCATTTAAAGGTAAGATGTATTCTATAAAAATGTGGAACCATGATAAAGAATTAGTATTGCATTATGATATGAGTAAATCATGGAGAAGAGATAAGTTGTTAGATTTAAGTGGTAACGAGAATCATGGTGAATTAGTACTTGGTAAAGGTAGAATCACTAAAGATAATGTTATGATTAGTAAAACAATCACACCACATAGAAGATGGGGAACAATGGAATGTATGTATCACGATGATGAGGGAATTATTGATAATCAATTTCAAGGAGACCCAGAGGCAACAAAAATAAATGAAGTTACTTATAAAAAAGGAATGCAAAAGGATAAAATAGATATCACTACAAATGGTTTATCAGATATGAAATTTGTAATAGAATCTACTGAAGATGATATTTATAATAGACATAAGATAATAAATGTGAGGTTTTAGTGCCAGAAGAAAAAAAACAAGAACTATCGATTGAAAATCAACACTTTGTAAAAACAAAGGAAAAATTAGATAACATTGGACCAGGTATGTGTTTAGCAAAATGGACACAAACCACATTACATCTACAAACAGGTCATAACCATTCTTGTCACCATCCAAGAACACACAAAGTAGATTTAAAAGAAATAGCAAGAAATCCAAGTGCTCTACA
>NZWA01000003.1 GCA_002697505.1 Flavobacteriales bacterium
CTGTAGCAGAAGAATTATAATTTGATGCTAGTGGATCTGTGCAACCAGGAACGGTAATGGAATTAACAATAATTGTTCCTATCATCCCCATTCCAACGTGTGGATCACATTGATATGTATATACACCTGCATTTGTAAATACATGCGTAAAAATCCATGAACTTGTTGGGTTTCCAACCATATTAAACCAACTAGACATATCATAACCAAAACTTTCAGGATTATTTGGATATGTCATTTGAGTTCCGTTAACATTATGATAACCACCTATATTGTTCCAGATTACTGTATCTCCTACTTGAACTGCTGGTAAATTTGATGGAATATAAACATCACTAACTCCTCCTACATCTACAGTCCATGTATTTTGACCATAAATACTTACAGCCAAAAAGGATAAAATTATCTTTAAATATATTTTTTTCATTTTTTAAAATTTTTATGATTTATACTTGTTTTTGTAAAATTAATGAAATATTATTTTTTAAAATTAAAATAGTGTTATTTAATTATTAAATAATTATTGTATAGTTTTTAACATCAAAAAATTATACAAAATTTACTGTTTAATTAGAAATCTTAAAGTATTTTTGCAAGGCCAATATGAAACAAACACACCTAATATTAATTTTTATTTTTTCCTTTCTTAACTGTTTATCACAAGAAAGATATACGGTAAGCGGTTTTGTTCAAGATTTTAACTCTGGTGAAAGTTTAATTGGTGTTTCAATATACGAAAGCAAAAGTTTTAAAGGTACATCTACAAATCAATATGGTTTTTATTCATTAACATTAGATAAAGGTGAATATGAGATAGTTTATTCTTTTATTGGATATAAAACAATTACAAAAAAAATAACATTAGACAAAAATATTAGAACAAATATTTCATTAAAAACTGATGCAATATTAACTAAAGAGGTTATTGTTGAAGGTGAAAGACTTGATAAAAATGTTGCTAGTTCAAACATGAGTCAAGTAAAGCTAAAAGTTGAAAGCGTTAAAGAACTTCCAGTTATTTTAGGAGAAGTTGACGTACTCAAATCTGCACAACTATTACCTGGAATTCAATCAGGAGGTGAAGGAAACTCTGGACTTTATGTTAGAGGCGGTGGACCAGATCAAAATTTGATTTTACTAGACGAAGCAGTTGTGTATAATGCTGCACATTTATTTGGTTTCTTTTCTGTATTTAATGCAGATGCTATCAAAGATATGAACATAATTAAAGGTGGTATGCCTGCTGAATATGGTGGACGACTATCATCTGTAATTGATATTACAATGAAGGATGGAAATAATAAAAGATTTCAAGCAGATGGTGGTATTGGATTACTATCATCAAGATTAACTCTTCAGGGTCCAATACAAAAAGAAAAAAGCTCATTTATAGTTTCTGGAAGAAGAACATATATTGATGTCTTAGCTCAACCATTTATGAATGAAGAAAATGCATTTAGTGGTTCTGGCTATTATTTTTATGATTTAACAACTAAAGTTAATTACAAATTATCAGATAAAAATAGATTATATCTTAGTGGGTATTTTGGAAGAGATGTTTTTGATTTTATTAATTCTGATAATGGCATTGGAATAAGTATTCCTTGGGGTAATGCAACCACTTCATTAAGATGGAATCACTTATTTAATGACAAACTATTTGTAAATACATCAGTTATATTTACAGACTATAGATTTCAATTTAATATTGCACAGAGTGATTTTGAATTTAAAATTTATACAGGAATTAATGACTGGAATACTAAGGTTGATTTTTTATATCAACCAAATCAAAGAAATACAATAAGATTTGGGTCGAATTACACATATCATAAATTTATTCCAGGAAATGCTACTGGAAGATCAGGAGAAGTAGAATTTGCTCCAGATGAAGTATATACTCAATATTCTAACGAAGGAGCCATATATTTTTCAAATGATGTTGAGTTAACTGATGAAATTAAAGCACATCTAGGTCTACGATACTCATCATTCCAGTACAAAGGTAATATTACGTTTAGAGAATATATTAAAAGTGATTTGACAGGAGAAAACGATAATTATCGAAATATCGAACCTAGAGCTTCATTAAGATATAGAATAAACACAAACAATTCTATTAAAATGGCCTTCACTCAGAACTATCAATATATTCATCTAGCTTCTCTATCATCACTAAGTTTACCTGCTGATTTGTGGGTTCCTAGCTCTAATGATATTAAACCTAAATTTTCAACACAGTATGCACTGGGATATTTCAAAAATTTTAATGAAAATATGTATGAAACCTCAGTCGAAGCATATTATAAAGAGATTACAAACCTAATCGAATACAAAGAAGGTGTTTTACCAGAAGATAATACAAATACAAATAGTGATGATGCATTTGTATTTGGTGATGGAGATTCATATGGTGTAGAACTTTTAATTAAAAAAAACAAAGGAAAAACAACTGGTTGGATTGGATATACATTATCTAAAACAACTAAATACTTTGATAATGTTAATAACGGAAAACCTTTTCCTGCGAAATATGATAGAAGACATGACTTATCAATTACAGCATCACACAAACTAAATGATAAATGGACTTTAAGTACTGTTTTTGTTTACGCAACTGGAAATTCAATAACTCTTCCTACTGAAAGATATGTAATTGGCGGTGATGTATACACAGAATATACATCTAGAAATGGCTACAAAATGCCTCCTTATCATAGACTTGATATTGGAGCAACTTTTAAACCAAAACCAAAAAGAAAATATGAGTCTTCTTGGAATTTTTCAATATATAACGTATACAGCAGAAAAAATCCATACTTTATTTACTTTGCATTAGAATCAGATGAAAATAGCGGAAATATTCAAAATGGAAATATAACTCCTAAAGCTTATCAAGTATCAATATTTCCAATATTACCTTCGGTTACATGGAATTTTAGTTTTTAATTATGAAAAGAATATTATTTATAATCATATTGTTTACATCTTGTCAAGAAGAAATAACCTTAGAACTTGATCAAGCAAGAGACAAATTAGTTGTTGAAGGTTCGATCGAACCAGGATTTCCACCATATGTAATTTTAACTAAAAATCAAGGTTATTTTTCTAAAATAGACACCAATACGTACAGTAACTTATTTGTTAAAGATGCAATTATTACTGTATCTTACACAGAAAATAATGTGACGGAAGTTATTGAGCTAACTACTGAAGTAACTGATCTACTTGGATCTGATACAATTGTAATTTATACTGTTAAATTGGATGAATATGATTTTATTAATGGATTAGACAATTACAGCTTTAGTAAAATTGGAAGAACATATAATTTAAATATATTTTGGAGAGGTGATTCAATTACTGCACAAACAACTATTCCTGAACCTACACCACTAGACAGTATATGGGTTGAGAAAAGTGAATTTGGAGAATTCGATTTTGAATCTGAAATAAGAGCCTGGTACTCAGATCCTGCAGGCATACGAAATAATCTACTTACAAAAACAAAATTAGTATCTTATTCAGAAAATGATAGTTCAGAATGTAAAAGCATTGACAAAGAAGATATTTTTCTACAATTGCTTGATTGTGGCACAGATATTTTGATTGATGGTGAAAGCTTCGAATTTCCAATTCCAAAATTAGATAATGGTTTTCCAATAGGAAACTACAGAGCATCACACTATGAAGAATGTGAAAACGGAGATAGTATTCTTATAAGCAAAGAAATAGTATTAATTAAATTTTGTCAAATTAATGAAGAATCAATGAGATTTTGGCGTGGTGTAGTTCGTCAAGCTGGTTTTAATTCTAACCCATTTACAGAACCATTAAATTTACCAAGTAATATTGACGGAGGTCTGGGTATATGGACAGGATTTAGTCCAATTTACTACAAAGTTCCAATTGTTCAAGATACCACAATATTTTACCAATATGACCCTAAATTTGAAGATATATTATAAATTTACAAAAAAAAATTTATGCAAGAGGAAATTGAAAACATTCAAACACTAATTATAGGTTCGGGACCGGCCGGATACACAGCTGCAATTTATGCAGCAAGAGCTGATATGAAACCCGTTGTAATTCAGGGACTCCAACCAGGTGGACAGCTAACAACAACGACAGATGTTGATAATTTTCCTGGCTATAAAGATGGTGTTACCGGACCTGAAATGATGGAAGATTTAAAAGCACAAGCTGAAAGATTTGGTACGGACACTCGATGGGGAATGGTTACCAATGTTGATTTATCAAATAGACCATTTAATGTTGAAATAGATAATACAAAAAAAGTTATTGCTCAAACAATAATTATAGCTACTGGAGCTACTGCTAAATGGCTTGGTATTGATGATGAAAAAAGACTAAATGGATATGGTGTTTCAGCATGCGCAACTTGTGATGGATTTTTTTATAAAGGAAAAGATGTTGTCGTTGTTGGAGGTGGCGATACAGCAGCAGAAGAAGCTACATACTTAGCAAAATTATGCACCAAAGTAACCATGTTAGTTAGAAAAGATTTCTTAAGAGCATCAAAAGCTATGCAACACAGAGTTATGGCAACTAAAAATCTAACAGTTCTCTTTAATCACGAAACTAAAAGTATTAATGGAGAACCAGGACCTATAGGTGTGGAAAGTGTTACAGCAATAAACAATATAACTAACAAAGAAATTATTATACCAGCCTCAGGCTTTTTTGTAGCTATAGGACACAAACCTAATACTGATCTTTTCAAAGGTCAACTTGAAATGGATGAAAACGGCTATCTAAAAATTATTCCTGGTACAGCTTCAACAAAAGTAAAAGGTGTATATGCTGCCGGTGATGTTGCAGATCATGTCTACAGACAAGCAGTAACTTCCGCCGGAACTGGTTGCATGGCCGCTTTAGATGCTGAAAGATTTCTTTCATCACAAGGAACATAACATTACGTAATTCGTATATTTAAATTATTTATACTTTCAAATCTCATGAATGCAATAGATATTTTAAGTAAATACTGGGGTTATTCTACATTTAGGTCAAAGCAAGAAGAAGTCATAGAAAATATCTTAGTTAATAAAGATGTTTTGGCAATTTTTCCAGTGGGTGAAGGAAAATCATTGTGCTATCAGATTCCAGCATTAATGAAAAATGGCGTATGCTTAGTCATATCACCTTTAATCTCATTAATGACAGATCAACTAAGATTTTTATCATCAAAAGGAATAAAATCAGTAGCTATAAATAAAAATATTAATTTAAATGAAATTGATGATATATTTAACAAGTGTAAATTTGGCGGTATCAAATTTCTTTTTCTTTCTCCAGAAAGACTTCAAAACAGTAAAATTAAAAGTAAATTAAATGAAATTAACATTAATCTTATTGCAATAGATGAAGCACATTGTATTTCAGAATGGGGACACCAGTTTAGACCATCTTTCAGAAAAATTTCTGATCTAAGAGAAATTTTACCACAAACACCAATACTTGCTCTTACAGCAACTGCAAATAAATATGTAATTGATGATATTACAACAAACTTGCATTTTAAAAAAAATCATGTAATTGTTAAAACCTCATTGAAAAAAAATAATATTTCATATTTAGTTCTAGAAAACATAGATAAAAGAAAAAAACTAATAGAATTAGTAGAAAAAATTAAAAGTTCGATTATTATTTACGCCAATAGTAGAAAAAATGTAGAGAATATTTCAAAATATCTAAATTATAATAAATATAATTCATGTTTCTACCATGCAGGTTTATCTTATGAAGATAGAAAAAATATTCAAGAAAAATGGATTAAAAATCAAATTAGAATAATTGTTGCAACAAGTTCATTTGGAATGGGTATTAATAAACAGGACGTAAGGTTAGTAATTAATTTTTCATTACCACCAAACATTGAAACTTATTATCAACAGTCAGGAAGAGCAGGAAGAGATAATAAAAAAGCCTACTCAATTTTATTATTTGACGAAAATGATATTAAATACCAACAACTACTATTAAATCAAAGATATCCTAAATGTTATGAAATAATTGATTTCTACAATAATTTAAGCAACTATTTACAAATTCCAATTGGATCAGTTCCTGAAGACAATAAGTCTATAAATATTGATAAGTTTAAAGAAAGATATAAAATATCTCTAATTGAATTGTATAATTTTCTAAATATACTACAAAGTGAAGGTTATATTATTTTCAAAGGTTTTGTTAAACCTGATTCCAAATTAAAAATTATTTTGGATACAAATAATCTTTATAAGTTTCAAATTGAAAACAGACTTTATGATCAATTTATTAGATTATTGCTTAGAACATATCCAAAATTATTTAACCAATATGTTTCAATTAATGAGGAAATTATTGCTAAAAGAATAAATCGAGATATAGTTTTTGTAAAAAAAATATTCAGTAAACTAGAAAAATTAGAAGTTGTTAAATACCAATTTAATGATGAAAATACAATTAATATTAAATACTTAGTTGCAAGAGTTGATAGTCAATATTTATCTTTTAATGATGTGGAAATTGAAAAGAGAAAAAAATCTGATTTATATAGACTAGAAAAAATGATAAGTTTTTGCAAAAACCAAAATCAGTGCAGAAGAAATTTAATTTTAAACTATTTTGATGAAGTTGAAAGTAATGATTGTGAAAATTGTAGTAATTGTTTAAAGCATAATATATGACTTTATGTATTAAAAACATAATATATTAGCAAATCAATATTATTAAATCAAATAAAATACAATTGATGAAAATCATATTCTTTGGAACACCAGATTTTGCCGCATTTATTTTGTCAAAGTTAATAGAACAAAAAAAAGAAATATTAGCTGTCGTAACATTACCAGACAGAAAAAAAGGAAGAGGAAAAAAAATCATCTCTACACCGGTAAAAAAAATTGCTAATAAAAATAATATCAAAGTTTTTGAAACATTAAAGTTTGATAATATTAAACTGACATCTGATCTCAAAAAACTTCAAGCAAATATTTTTATTGTTGTTGCATTCAAATTTTTACCTAAATGTATTTGGCAAATACCGCATTTAGGAACAATAAATTTACACACTTCATATTTGCCAAATTATAAAGGAGCGGCACCAATTAATAGAGTTATAATTAATGGTGAAAGCTCAACTGGTATTTCAACATTTTATATAAATGAAAAAATTGATTCTGGAAAATTGATTTTAAGAGAAAAAATTGAACTGAAAAATACTACTACTGCAGCTCAACTTTACAATGTTATGAAAATTAATGGTGAAAAAATTCTATTGAAAACTATTAAAAAAATTGAAGAAAATAGCTTAAAAGATCTTAATATTTCATCCAGCGAAAAAAATAATTATGCAAGTAAAATTAGTAAGGAGTGTTGTAAAATAAATTGGAACATTTCTGCACCTGACATACATAACCTAGTTAGAGGACTATCTCCTTATATTGATGACAATCTATTACTTAATGATGTAGAAATATTTCCTGGAGCCTGGACATTTATCAAAATAAATAATTTTGTCAAAAGAGTTAAAATATTGTTAACTAAACTTAAAGAGCCAACAAATTCTTCTCATCTGTCAATTTGTTGCGATAATAAAAATTATTTAAACATTTGTGTTAACGGTCAATTTTTGTCTATTATGTATTTACAGATTGAAGGAAAAAAACCTATGTCAATAAAATCATTTTTACACGGTAATAAAATTGATAACACAAACTTTCTACTTTGAACATTTTTAATAAAAAAATTCTATTTTTAAAACAATTTATCACAGAGAATAGATGGGATAATTTTATAAAAATCTTAGATGATAGAACAAATTATATAACAATCATCTTAGAAGATATTTATCACGAACATAACATTTCTGCGTGCTTAAGATCTGCTGATTGTTTTGGAATTCAAAATGTTAACATTATTGAACAAAAACATTCTTTTAAAGACAATAAAGAAATTTCGATGGGCGCTAGTAAATGGATTAATATTAATAAGCATAAGAAAACTAACAGTGCAATAAAAAAATTGAAAAAAGAGGGCTATAAAATTGTTTTAACATCACCTCATAGTTCAGAAAAAACTATTTTTGATAATTCTCTAATAAATGATAAAGTTGCGATTTTATTTGGATCTGAAGTAAATGGATTTAGTAATGATGCACAAAAATTAGCTGATGAATTTATAAATATTCCAATGTATGGATTTACAGAAAGCTATAATGTATCAGTAGCAGTTGCATTAACTCTTCAACAATTAACAAACCAAATAAGAAAATCTAAAGTAAATTGGCAATTGTGTCAGGACGAAAAAAATAAAATACTTGAAGATTGGTTAAAAAAAAGTATTAAATCTTCAGAAATGTTGGAAAAAAAGTTCAATTCAAGCAATAACTTAAGCTGATAATCTTTTAAATATCCAGTCATCCTTACACTTTTCATAAAGTAATCTGTCATGCAACCTTGAGGGTCTACCCTGCCAAAATTCTATTTTATGAGGATTTATTGAATATCCGCCCCAATGATTAGGTCTTTTAATTTTCTTGTTTTTATGTAGTAGTTTAAAGCGTTCAATATCATTAGTAAAATCATAGGCTATATCTATAGTTTCACTTTGAGAAGATACACAAGCTCCTATTTGACTTTCAATAGGTCTTGCATTAAAATAATCATCTGAATCATCTTCGCTAATTTTATTTGCTTTTCCATTAATTCTAACCTGTCTTTCTGAATTAACCCAAAAAAAATTTAAACAAACATTATTATTACAACTAATTTCTTTGCCTTTATTACTATTGTAATTAGTAAAAAAAATAAATTCATCATTTTTTAGATATTTTAACAATACTACCCTTGAAGAAGGAATATTATCAGAATTAACAGTTGATAAAACACATGCATTTACATCTTTATAATTATTTGATTTCTCAAAATTAAACCAATCAATGAATAAATCAATAGGGTTTTTTCTAACATTAGAAAAATCAATGTGATCTAAATTATAATTTTCTCTTAGGTTGTTAACATCTAAATTTTTCATAAAAATTTATTTTTATCTTAGCAAAGATATCCAAAATAATGCAGATAAAAAAAGGCACAATATTACTTGCAGATCCTCAAATGGAGGATCCAGAATTTTTCAAATCAGTAATATTAATTGTGTATAGTGATTATAAAGAAGTTATTGGAATTATTCTCAATAAGCCTTCAAAAAAATATTTAAAGCAAATCTCTAATTCTCAAGAACATTTAAATTTAAATGTAGGTGGACCTGTTGATCAAAAGTCTTTATTGTTTATACATAAATTAAAAACATTAATTCCAGGTTCAACAAAAATTAAAGATGATTATTATTTTGGAGGTAATTATAAAGTTCTTAGCACTCACATCACAAAAAAAAATATTAATAGGGTTTTTATTTATCTTGGATATGCAGGATGGACAAAAAATCAATTAATTAGTGAAATAAAAGAAAATTCCTGGATTTTATGCGAATATGATTTAGATGAATGTTTTAACAAAAAAAATATTTGGTCAAGCATTATTAAAACACTAGATGAAAAATATGCCATTTGGATAAATGCAACTAGAAATCCAAACTTAAACTAATAATCTTTTTTTGAATGATATTGCAATAAGAAAAATTATGATATACAATATTATCAATTTTTTTAATTGGAATCACTCCACTTATTGAGTTGCTAACAAAAACTTCATCTGCTTTACTCAATATGTTTAAAGAAATTGACCTCTCTTCAATATCAAATAATGACATCAATAATCTTCTCATTGTACCATCAATACATCCATCTTTAATAGGAGGAGTTATTATTTTATGATTAGCTACAAAAAAAATATTTGAATTTGAAGTTTCTATAATTTTATTATTATTATTAAATAATACTGCACTATCATAGTTCATTTCTGAAGCATAAATTGAAGATAGTACTGAAATAATTGAATTAGCCTTAATATTGGACAATAAGGTATTTGATTTAAAATCGTTCTTATAAGTACATAATTTATTTGGAGAATTTATCTTAAACGAACAATTTAAATGATTCGTGTTAATTATTAATGAGGTATCATTACTATTTGGTAAATATTGACCATCAGAATTTCTATATATATATAATCTTAGAACACCATGCTTCAAATTATTTACACTAATTAAATCATTAAAAATTTGAACTAACTGCTGATTGGTATATTTAAACTTAAATTTTAAAATGTTTACTGCTTTTACTATTCTTATTAAATGATTTTTAACATTAAATACTTTTCCGTTTGTAACATGAATTGTTTCAAAGAATGAGTCATTATATTTAAAACCTCTATTAAAAATATCAAAACCACTTATTGATTCAGTTATTTTACCATTAAAATATAATTTGTTCATATTTTTAAATTAAAAAGGGAGGTAATTACCTCCCTATTTGTAGCGTGGAGCAGATTTGAACTGCCGACCTCAGGGTTATGAATCCTGCGCTCTAACCAACTGAGCTACCACGCCAAATATTTGCAAATATATTATTTTACTAATTTCTGATAATGATTTTAACAACATATTATAAACTTATATATTATATTTGTGATACATTATATAAAAATTAATGTTCAGATTTAAAAAACTCCATCTTTATTTAATCAAAGCTTTTTTAATTCCATTTATAACAACATTTTTCATTGCTATTTTTCTTTTATTGATGCAATTTTTATGGAAGTATATTGATGATTTAGTTGGAAAAGGTTTAGAAATCAATCAACTTTTTGTTTTACTTTTTTATGCATCAGCCAGATTTGTTCCCTTAGCATTACCAATATCAATGCTTTTATCATCCATTATGGTATTTGGAAAATTGTCTGAAAATAATGAGTTAGTAGCATTAAAATCATCAGGAATTTCTTTTTTTAAAATGTTAAAACCAATTCTAACATTTGTGATTATTATTTCAATTTGTTCTTTTTTATTTTCAAATTATGCATTGCCATTTGCTAATTTAAAAAATGCATCTATGATATATGACATTCAAAAAAAGAAACCTGCATTTAATATAAAAGAAGGTATATTTTATAACGATATTGAAGGTTACAGCCTAAAAGTTGGAGAAAAAAATATTGATGGAAAAAGATTAAAAGATATTATAATTTATGATCATACCTCAAGTAATGGAAATAAAAAAGTAATTATTGCCAAAAGTGGGATGATGAATTTAACAAATTACGATAATTTCTTAGAGTTAAAATTATTTGATGGATACGCATATATTGATGTAAATGAAAATTCTAAAAAAGGAAAAACAACATATAGAAGAACATATTTTAAAGAAAATCTAATCAGATTTGATTTAAGCAATTTCAATATTTTAAATAACAGTCAAAAGCTATACAAGGGTCATTATGCAATGTTAAATAATAAACAGCTAAAAGTTTCGATTGACTCACTAACAAAAGAAATGAATATTAAAAAATCTGAATTTAATAGTAATTTAGATAATAAACACAACATTCAAAATTTAAGTATCAAACCAAAAATATCAAAAATCAATAAAAATTATAATAATAAAGTATATTCCATTGCAATTAATAAACTTAAAACAATCAAGTCATTATTATCAAACTATAAAAAAGATATTACTTATAAAAAAATTATAATAACTAAACATAAAATTGAACTTCATAGAAAATATAGCCTCGCCTTTGCATGTCTAATTTTATTTTTAGTTGGTGCTCCACTAGGAACCATTATTAAAAAGGGTGGATTTGGATTACCGGCAGTTATTTCTATATCATTTTTCTTATTATACCATGTTTTATCAATGATTGGAGAAAAATCTGCTAAGGATTTAAGTATTGAAGCATATGAAGGAATTTGGTTAGCAAATGTAGTTTTTGTTCCTATTGCATTATTTTTAATTTATAAAGCAAAAAATGATAGCGATATGTTAAGTATATCCTCAATAAAACTTACTATTTTTGCAAAAAAATAAACTATGAATTTTAATTCCATTGAAGAGGCAATTAAAGATATTAAACAAGGTAAAGTTGTAATTGTTATTGATGACGAAGACAGAGAGAATGAAGGTGATTTTGTTGCCGCAGCAGAGATGGTAACTCCTGAAATGGTGAATTTTATGGCTACTCATGGAAAAGGTCTTATATGCACACCTATTCCTGAAAAAAGATGTGAGGAATTAGAACTAGATCTAATGATTGGAAAAAACACATCAAATTTTGAAACACCTTTTACAGTTTCTGTAGATCTTATTGGAGATGGATGTACAACCGGTATCTCTGCCAAAGATAGGGCTAAGACAATTAAAGCAATATCGGATCCACAGCTCAATCCAAAAAAATTAGGCAAACCAGGACATATTTTTCCATTAAAGGCCAAAAATGGTGGAGTTTTAAGAAGAGCTGGCCACACTGAAGCTGCTGTAGATCTTGCAAAATTAGCCGGATTACAGCCCGCAGGAGTTATAGTCGAAATTTTAAATGATGATGGATCAATGGCTAGAACCAAGGAATTGTTTGTGTTAGCCAAGAAGTTTGACCTTAAATTTATAACAATTAAAGATTTAATTGAATTCAGAATAAAAAACGAATCATTAATAGACGAGTTAGTAAATGTAAAATTACCAACAAAATTTGGTGATTTTATGCTTAAAGCTTTTAAAGAAAAAAATACAGGAGAATCGCATTTAGCTGTTTATAAAGGTAAATGGGATGAAAATGATGAAGTTTTAGTAAGAGTACATTCATCATGCATGACAGGTGATATTTTTGGTAGCTGCAGATGTGACTGTGGACTCCAACTTGAAGCAGCGTTAAATGCAATAGAAAATGAAGGAAAAGGGGTTGTGCTATATATGAATCAAGAAGGTAGAGGAATTGGTTTAATTAATAAACTAAAA
>NZWA01000004.1 GCA_002697505.1 Flavobacteriales bacterium
AGATTTTGATCTTTATATTTTTAGACACTAGTGAAGCACAAGCAAGGAGGTTTCACCATTTTAAAGAATAATCCAAAAACAATAGGTTACAGGGAATAATCGGGCAAAACCGTGATAACTAGTGAACACACTATGGCAAGCGAAAAAGTTTTATATTGTAACTAGGTTGGTGCTTGATAAACAAGAGGGATAAAAGATGTTCGGGATGCTCGGTTATAGAGCCCTTCAACTTTCTCGGCTGATCTTCTTTGTACCAAGCGTAATACTTTTTTTGCCATCAGGATTAACTTAGGTCGTTCCACGTATCATCTTAAAGCGCTTGTTTAGACTGTTAAGATCACCACTAGGCATAGGTTCTCGCCAAATCGCTTGATAATGCTGCACGACAGTATCCAACGAGACCGCCACGCCTGGTAGGGCAATCCAATCTGGGCACTTGCGACCTAACAATTCTGTGATAAGTGCCTTTGCGACAGTAACGCCTTGACGGAAGGGACGTTGTGCGGCAATACCAACAATTGGTCCACCATTGGCCAAATTGACAGCAACCGTTTTACCAAGATCTACTGTTGTGGTGGGAATTTCCATCCCTCTCCTTGCGAGGGTTTCCAATGCGACTTCGCAAGGTGTATCCCAAACTACGAACAGGCCCGAGAGTTCAGGTTGCTCAGTGAGAAATCTGTCAACAAGGTCTGGTATGTCAGAAAACGACTTGAAGCGTCGCGTTAAAACTCCCTGGTTTGGTCGATTTGCCTGCATCCAGAGATTAAAGGCGATTTCACGTTCGTTAGTAACATAAAAATCAGCTTCATAGCCTATAACCCCTAACGGTGTGTTTTTGGACATATGGTCAGAGAGAAGCTCTGCTGCTAATTGTCCAAGCCCAAAGTTATCAGCTGAAACCAAACTTGCATAATGTTTGCCGGGCAATAATCCAGTGGGTACATTGTCCACGAGCATCAAGGGGATTTTCGCAGCTGAAACACGCTTGTGTGCATCTGCAACATCAGCATTGGCCACTGGGAGTGAAATTATAGCTTTCGGTCGTTCGGCGATGAAGCGATCTAAAGCAGCAGCCTGCCTTTCAGGTGAAAAATTGGAGTCAGCGACTTCAGTCACTGAGACACCGCAATCCCCAAGAGTGCCTACTAAACCCTGTACTAGAAGTTTTGACCAATCACTCTGCATGGTGTGCATAACGATGCAAACGTCCAGATCAAGATCTCTTGCCATCTTAATATCTTCAGGCAAGAGTGTCACCCTTTCTGGTGGGCTTGCTCTTTCGCCATGAGGTCCAAGTCCTTTTATCGACATAGCGTTTTCTCTTTAAACATTTTCAGGGCTAAGCCCAAATCTTTTCATCAGTTTCATTTTCGGTTTTATTTACGCCAAGCAACTCTGGATGGCGGTTAGGGCTGCCTTCCAGTAGCCAATTCCGGAGCATCATTGGAGCAAATAAGGCTTCGACTCCCACTGTGGCCGCACCTAATAGCGCGGCTGACGTGCTCATTTGTGATCGGACAATCTTCAAGTCGCGTGTGACAAGCGGGTGAGAGGCGCCATAAACAGCTTCGCGAACGGCAGCGAGTAGGATATCGTTGGTCTGGGCGGGAATTCCGGCAAGTACGATTAGCTGTGGGTTTAGCATATTGGTCAGCATAGCAATAACACCGCCTATTAACCGGCCACTATTCATCAAGATCGCGCTGCAGGCTGGATCACTAATTTGTGCGGCCTGACACACATCGTTGACAGTGACTTCGCCATCTCGCTGCAATATCGCTGAGAGAGATGGACTGCGACCAGACTGTGCAGCAGCTAAACCCTCGCGCAGAATATTCTCGGATCCAGCTAAGCTATTCAAAGAGCCAGTTTTACCATCAGAGTTGATCGGAAGCTCACCAATCAGTCCGACGGCTCCAGCACCCCCGCTGTATAACTGACCGTCTATTACAAGTCCCGCGCCAATTCTCTTACCAATTTTTATGAATAGCATTGAACGCGTTTCGATACCTTGACCGCTGTGTTGCTCACCCATTGTCATAGTTTCAACGGAGGAGGTGATCCAGACTGGAACGCAATATTCCTCAATTAGTTTTTCAACCAGTAGGCTTTCTCCCCATCCATGCAAGAAATCAGGCGTTTTCCTCAGAAAAGGCACAGAACTGTCATGAGGGATAGAGTCCGGAACCGAGACAGAGATACCCCAAAGGTCGGAACTGCCAGGTTGGCGATCAAGTATCCACGCGATGAGAGAGATTAGGCGTTTGATTGTTTGCCCAGGGGCCTCCGTTAACTCGATAGTTTCATGGTGTTCGTTTATGAGAGCACCTGAGAGATCTGCTAGCCCAACGCCAATGGCTGTTTGGTCAAGCGTTATTACCGCCAGTACTGCCCGGTCTTTGGTGAAACGTACCAGTTTAGGAGCGCGCCCACGGTTAGCCTGTCCAGAAACACTTTCATCAATTAACCCCAGCTCGCTTAATTTATTTAGTCGGTCAGCGATAGTAGCTCGCCCTAAATTGCCTTTTTGTTCCAGTTCCTGACGAGTTTTGGCAGTGCCCAAACGCACCATCTCCAGAACATCAACCAAGCTGTTAATAGCTAATGAGCTAACCCGTGATCGTTTAAAAGTTGCCACGTGATTCGGTTTCTCTTTCATCTGCTTAGAGTGCGATTTATTTTTAGAGTCGGTCATTTTTAAAGTTTACTGAATAGTATTTTGTTGAACAAGTACAAAGTTTTGCAGTTTTTCTGCAAAAGTTATTGACTTTATGTTTTTTTTCTGTCGAAATTTAAAAAACGACCTATGCCAGCTGCCAAATACCCTGGCGTGGGAAAAAAACTGGGAGGAAAAAATGAATGAATGGCGTTTGGCTTATCAAGCAAATTGTTGGGGACCACTGGGCGGCGACGCTGTTGGAGTTACGTCGTCGTCACAACTCGTTTACCGGACATTTGGCGATATGGAGCGAGCTTTTGTAGACATTGCAGAGGCTGGATTCACTGGTGTTGAATTGTTTGATGGTAACCTCCTCGACTACTCTGCGGTTGAATTTCGTGCCTTGCTCAAACGGACTGGTTTACGATTGGTTGCGGGCTACTCAGGTGCAAATTTTATTTTTGACGATATACTTCCCGAAGAGCTATCACGAATTACTCGTGTTGCCGACCGTTTAGCCGAGCTGGATGCTCCGCATCTGGTTGTTGGTGGTGGAGCAAAGCGATGTGATGGGGTCAAGTCGACAGACTACCACAAATTAGGTGCTGCGCTCGATCGGGTTAAATACATCGCTGAAAAGCGTGGTCTAACTGGGCATTACCATCCGCATCTGTCAACCATTGTCGAAGGACCCGAGACCGTTGATCAGATTTTTAGCATTACTGCCATTGATTTTTGTCCCGACACAGCGCATCTGGCTGCGGCTGGTGGTAATCCAGCGGATCTAATCAGAGCGCACAAGAACCGCATTAGCTATGTCCACTTAAAAGGATTACAGAAAGACCCTTTTGAATTTACCCCACTGGACCGTGGTGACATTCCCACAGGTCCAATAATCGATGCATTGAAAGAAGTTGGCTTTGACGGCTGGATTTGTACGGAGCTGGATGCCTGGGATGATCCAGCTGAAGGTGCTCGAACGAACATGAACTATTTGAAGCAGGCCCTATAGCGGCCTTTTATAACGGGCCTGAATGGCCATTAACCCCGGGCTTGGCTCGGAAAAGGGAGGATAAACCATGATAAAACGACGTAACCTTTTTAGTTGTGCTGCAGCGCTTGCGATCGCGCTAACTGGCGCACCGGCATTTGCCGATCCAGCAGCGGCTCTGGCGGCCTTGCAAGAGACTGTTCTTTCGAAGGGTCCTAACGGTGAGACCCCAGCCGCTGCATCTAGTATTTCGCTGAGCGAAGAGGAGTTGCAAAAAATTCGCTCTATGAATGCAACCGCTGCAATCGTAATGCATTATGGCGGTAATGACTGGAGCCAGGCGCAGATTTCTGGCCTAAGCACTCAGTTTGAAAAAATGGGCATAAAAGTAATTGCTGTGACTGATGCAGGTTTCAAACCTGAGAAGCAGGTTGCTGATCTTGAAACTATAATGGCACAGTCGCCCGATATCATAGTGTCTATTCCAACTGATCCAGTTGCTACGGCCAGTGCCTTTAAAGCTGCTGCTGAAGCTGGTGTTCAGCTTGTATTCATGGACAATGTTCCGGCAGGCTTTACAGCTGGCAATGAGTACGTGGCATCTGTATCTGCCGATAACTATGGAAACGGTGTTGCAGCAGCTCATCTTATGGCGAAGGCTTTGAACGAAAAAGGTGAGATTGGTATTGTATTTCACGCCGCAGACTTTTTTGTGACACGCCAGCGATATGACGCATTCAAAGCGACGATTGAAGCTGACTATCCTAACATCACTATAGCTGCAGAGCAAGGCATCGGCGGACCTGACTTTTCTGGCGATGCGGATCGAGCAGCCAGTGCTATGCTAACATCGAATCCAGGTATTGACGGGATTTGGGCGGTCTGGGATGTTCCAGCTGAAGGTGTAATTGCTGCTGCTCGCGCAAATGGTCGCGATAACCTGGTAATCACTACAATCGACTTGGGTGAAAACGTAGCGATAAACATGGCACAAGGCGGTTTTGTCTATGGCTTAGGCGCACAGCGGCCATTTGATCAGGGTGTAACAGAAGCCATGCTAGCCGGATACGGTTTGCTTGATAAAAAAGCACCAGCATTCGTTGCTCTCCCAGCTTTACCGGTGACTAAAGAAACATTACTTGACGCTTGGCAGCAGGTCTATCGAGCCGATGCAACTGAAAATATTCAAAATAGCATGCAATAACAGAAATTGCGGGCGAGCCAGTATTCTTCCTCGCCCGCATATCAAATATGCCCAATCATTTTTGATTGGCTCATATCACTTTCAAAAATTAGGAGGGTCCAAGTGATGAAATCACTTTCAGTAGCTATGATCGGCGGTGGATTTATGGGAAAAGCACATTCTATGGCTTATGCCTCTATGCCGATGTTTTTCTGGCCGGCGCCAGCTATTCCTCGCCGTAAAGTAATAGTAGACATTACAGAAGCGGCGGCTGAAGATGCGCGTGCTCGGTTAGGGTTTGAAGAAGCTTCGAGCGACTGGCGCGAAGTCATAAATCGTCCAGATATTGATGTGGTAGATATTTGCACACCAAATAACCTTCATGCTGAAATTGCCATCCAGGCCGCCAAGGCGGGAAAGCACATTATGTGCGAAAAACCTTTGGCCAGAACCCTGGAAGAGGCTGAAGCAATGTGTAAGGCGGCCAATGAAGCAGGTGTAATCAATATGGTAGCCTTTAATTATCGTCGAACACCAGCAGTTGCATTAGCCAAAAAATTCATTGATGAAGGCCGTATAGGTGATGTTGTCAATTTCCGTGGAACATATTTACAAGACTGGTCTGCGGATCCTGATGGTCCCCTATCCTGGCGTTTCCAAAAATCAATCGCTGGATCCGGCGCAATTGGCGACATTGGAACCCATGTCGTTGACATGGCGCATTATCTGGTTGGACCAATTACTGAAGTCAGCTCAATAATGAAAACTTATGTGCAGAGCAGGCCGATCCAAGATAGTGGCGTTGATAAGCTTGGAGCATCTGACAAGAACAGCGACGCCCCACGAGGCGACGTTGATGTCGATGACGAAGTAGTATCGATGCTCAAGTTTTCTTCAGGAGCGATCGGTACGCTTGAGGCTACACGCAACGCGTGGGGGAGGAATAACTATTTAACGTTAGAAATTCATGGTACTAAAGGGTCGATCCATTTTAACTACGAGCGACGGGATGAGCTTCAGGTAATGTTTGCAGACGATCTCCCAGAGGCGCGGGGCTTTCGCACTGTATATACTGGCCCCGCGCACCCTTTCGGTGATGCACTTTGGCCAATCCCCGGTTTAGGGATAGGTTATTCCGAAACTAAAATTGTTGAATGTTACGATTTCTTCCGAGCAATAGAAGCCGGTCAACAGCCATCTCCCAATTTTGAGGAGGCCCTATTGACCGAGCGTGTGGCGCACGCATTAATAAAGTCAGGCCATAGTGGAAACTGGGAAGCTGTTTAACGATGGAAACGAATACCGCTGTCGAAATGGTTGGCATTTCCAAGAAATTTGGAGGTGTCCAAGCTCTTGATGGTGTAGATTTTGAAGTTCGTAAAGGAGAGATCCATGCTCTACTTGGCGGAAATGGAGCTGGGAAGTCAACGATTTTAAAAGTATTGAACGGTATTCACCAGCCTGACCACGGGACCATTAAAGTTGATGGTAAACCCCTATATAAAAACTCTCCTGAAGCGGCGGCGGCGGCGGGTATAGCCATGAATTTTCAAGAATTGAGCTTGATCCCGACACTATCTGTAGCCAAAAACGTGTTTTTGGCACGTGAGCCACGTACCGCTAACGGTTTGATTGACGATAAAGAAACAACGAGAAGGGCTCAGGCACTTTTCGATATGCTTGAGGTTTCAGTCGATCCAAGCGCCATTGTCGGCGATTTGGGTGCTGGACAGAAACAGCTGACAGAGATTGTAAAAGCTATCAGCAAAGGCGCCAAGGTTCTTATTCTTGACGAGCCATCGACTGCGCTTGCAGTAACAGACGTGGATAGACTGTTTATATTCTTGCGCAAGCTAAAAACCGAAGGCGTTGCAATCATTTATGTGAGCCATCGAATGGACGAAATCGCACGGATCGCTGACCGCGCAACAATACTTCGCGATGGCAAGCATGTCATTACAGATCAGATCAAGATGCTGCCAACTCAGACTATGATCGAATTCATTGTTGGAAAACGGTCAAAGGGTCTGGCGGATGTGCAAAGGGGCCACACCTCAAAGGGTGAGGTTCTTTTAGAACTTTGCAATGTGGCAGGAACCGAAAAGCCTAACGGTGTCTCTCTGACCGTTCATCGGGGTGAGATTGTTGGGCTGGCTGGCTTGCTAGGCTCAGGACGGAGCTCGGTAGCGCGCCTCATCGCAGGGCTACAGCCGTCAGTAGCTGGTGACATTTATTTCAAGGGCCAAAAGATAAAGTTTGTTAATGCTGGCGACTCAATAAGAACTGGAATTGTTATGGTGCCTGAGTCTCGCGCGACAGAGGGCATCATTCCAGATCACTCGGTAGTCTCGAATATGACACTGGCAATACTCGATCGAATTTCGCGGTGGGGCCTTATTAAAAATGCTGAGGCAAATATAATTACTGAAAATCAGATTGAGAAGTTGGGCATCAAGACCGCAAGCAAAAATCACAAGGTATCGACACTTTCGGGAGGTAATCAACAGAAGGTTGTAATTGGCAAATGGCTAGCAACCGATCCGGAGGTTCTCGTTCTTGACGAACCTACTGCCGGTATTGACGTTGGATCAAAATCTGAAATCGTAGGTGTTGTCCGCGATCTTGCACGTCAAGGAAAGGGGGTTCTAATGATCTCATCTGAATTACCCGAATTGCTGACCGCCTGTGATCGCATTGTTATAATGGCTGAGGGACGTAGCTTTTACGACTTGTCGCGTGATTTTTTTGACGACCCGGAAGACCCCAATCGTGATCCTTCCCATCTATTAGAGAAAGCAGAACAGCAGCTGCAAGCTTATATTCAGCTTGCTTTGACTGCTCAGAACGGAGAAACCAATGAACTCGACCAAAACTAAAAACCAAACGCAGAGTTTACTTGGCTCCTTTTTAAGCGATTGGCGCCAGAACATTATCTATATAGGGTTCTTGGTAATTTTTGTTATTTTTGCAATAACGCTTAATGATAAGGGCTTTTTGAACCCAAATAATTTACTTAACATCGTTCGGCAAACCGCAATGATCGCGGTAATGGCAATTGCAATGACCTTTGTGTTATCCGCAGGTGAGATTGACCTTTCGGTTGGAGCTGTAGCCGGTCTGACGACGGTTACTGTTGCTCTAGCCATAGCAGCAGCTGGCCCTGTCGCTGGTGTGTTAGCCGGATTGGCAACAGGAATTGCGGTTGGAGTCGTCAACGGCTGGCTAACAACTCGAGTCGGTATTCCATCGTTTCTAACTACGCTGGCCATGATGGGAATTGCAAAAGGCATAGCCATGTGGCTATCAGATACAGCCGCAGTACCGATATTGAGCCAAAACTTTGCCTGGATTTTTGGTGGTGGTTCTATTGGTCGCATTCCTGTCCTATTATTTTGGGTTTTAGTGCTTGGTTTTATAGGTCACGTATTGTTACGACGAACTGGTTTTGGTCGGCGTGTTCTGGCAACAGGTGGTAGTGAGACAGCCTCGCGCTACTCCGGAATTGACACCAGCAACATCAAATTTAAAGTGCTGGTGATGTCTTCAACTGCAGCTGCGCTAGCCGGTATGTTCTACGCTGGGCGTCTGCAATCGGGCCGCTTCCAACTTGGTGAAGGGGACGAACTTTCGGTAATCGCTGCCGCTGTGCTCGGAGGCACTAGTCTGTTTGGTGGCAAAGGGACCGTTATTGGAACAATTGTTGGCGCTATGATGATAGGGCTAATCAACAACGGCCTGATCCTAATGGGGCTGGAGTTTTCACAGCAGCTGATCGCACGAGGAGGTATCATCATTCTTGCTGTTGCATTGAGCCAAAAGAAAGTCTGAAGCGCGGACGTGCCATAATTTTGATTAACCGTCAACAAAAAGGTGGATAATATGCACCTTTACTGCTCAAGAAATTGTTTTTAATATTTAATTTATATTATTTGGTGCGGTCGAGAAGACTCGAACTTCCACTCTTTTTACAGAACAGCGACCTCAACGCTGCGCGTCTACCAATTCC
>NZWA01000005.1 GCA_002697505.1 Flavobacteriales bacterium
AAATAATGTAAGCTGCAATGGCGGGAGTAATGGAAGCGTACTTGCTACAATTGTAAATGGAACATGTGGGGGTGGAACATCAAATTTAACATATTGTAACTCATCTCCTTCAAATACAGACTACAGTAATATTGAACTAGTATCAATAACTGGAGACAACGGAACATCTATTTCCAATAACACAAGTAACTTATGTGATCAATATGAAGATTACACTTCACAAAGTGTAACTTTATCACCAGGAGCAACATACAATTTAGTTGTAAATTTAGGAAGTTGTACTCCGGGACAATTCCAAATAGACTCTGGTGCAGTTTTTATTGACTGGAATCAAGACAGTGATTTTGATGACTTAGACGAAAAGGTATCGTCTTTTGCAGGAGTTCAATCTCCTACATCAAACTCAATTACAATTAATGTTCCAAATAGTGCAGTTGGTGGTGCAACAAGAATGAGAATAGTATCTCAGGCACAAGTTTCTAATTCCGTTTATCAAGATTCAATTGTTAGCTCATGTAAAGTTGGAGTTTATGATTTAACTAATTTTGTTTTTTCTCAACCATGGTATGGAGCTACTGAAGATTATACTATTAATATTGCGGGGTCTTCTCTTCAAGGAACATATTTATGGTCAAATGGTAGTACTGATAGCCTAAATACTACATTAAGCGCCGGTTTACAAACATGTACCATAACCGATTTAAACAATTGTACCACAAGTGAATCAATTACAATTTTTGAACCTAGTGCATTAAGTTTTTTTACTAGCACAAGTAATGTTTCTTGTAATGGTGGCAGTAATGGAACAGCTGAAATAGACAGTATTAGTGGAGGTGTTCCTCCTTACAGTACTGATTGGTTTGGAGTAGATACAAACAACTTGAGTGTTGGAACTTATTTCTTTACAATTACTGACAATAATGGGTGTACAGATAGTGGAAGTGTAAATATTACAGAACCTTCAGCTATTGTAGTAAGTAGTTCAACAACTGATGTATTATGTTTCAGTGAAAACAGTGGAACAGCATCATTATCTATTTCAGGAGGTAACTCACCTTACAATACTAATTGGTTTGGAGCTGATGAAAATAACTTAAGTTTTGGAACATATTCATATCTAGTTACTGATGACAATGGATGTTCAGATAGTGGCAGTGTATTTATTGATGAACCAAACGAACTAATTGCTACAGATTCTTCTACAAATGTTTCTTGTAATGGAGGAAATGATGGTGGAGCAACTGTGTATATCACCGGAGGCACACAAACATATACCCTTAACGCTTTTGGATTAACTGCTCCAGTACTTGGGTCTTCCTATACCAATCCTATTGGTATCAGTGCTGGAAACTACCCTTACACTGTAACTGATGCAAATGGTTGCACAACTAACGTAAATAATATTTTAATTAGTGAGCCAAACCCATTAACAGAAATTAGTAGTAGTACTGATGTTAGTTGTAATGGAGGAAGTGATGGTACAGCAGAAATAATAAGCATTTCAGGTGGAACTCTACCATATTCAACAAATTGGTTTGGTATTGACACTACATCTTTATCTGCTGGAAATTATTCTTATCAAATTTTAGATGTTAATCAATGTTCAATAAATGGATCTGTAACTATTAATCAACCAAACTCTCTAAACATTACATTAATAAGTTCTAGTAACATTACCAATTGTTTAAATCCTAACGGAAGTATCGATATAGATGTTACTGGAGGAAACGGAAATTATTCATACAATTGGAGTAACGGAGAAACAACTCAAGATTTGTTAAATTTGTCTGCTGGAAATTATTCTGTCACCGTAAATGATATCTTAAACTGTTCAATTACATTTGGTCCTATTAATTTAACTAGCCCTAGCCCAATTAATTGGACTATAAATACAACTAATTATAATGGATTTGAAATATCTTGTTTTGATCAAAGTGATGGTGAAATTTATATATCTACTACCGGTGGAACTGGTACAATTACATATAATTGGCCAATCTTAAATAGCACTAATGATACCGTTTCAAATCTTTCCGCTGGATCATATACTGTTATAGCTACTGATGATGCTAACTGTACAAGCACTCAGTTAATAGAGTTATCACAACCTAGCCAAATTATTGTTCAAGATTCTATTACTCAACTTAATTGCGATAACAGTTCTCCATTATTTTCAGCAGAATTAATGATAAGTGGAGGACTTCCATCATATAATATTAATTGGTTTGGAGTTAATAATAGTTTTTTAACAACAGGAACATATCCTTATTTAGTATCTGATTTAAATGGTTGTAGTGTATTTGATTCTATAACATTAGTTCCATCAACTCCAGTAACTATGATTGGATACCACAACGATGTTCTTTGTTTTGGCGATTCTACAGGAACAGCAACCTTTGTAGTTACAGATGGACTACCTCCTTACAACTACTTATGGAATAATGGAGACACAAACTCAACTATAACAAATCTATCCGCTGGAATGTATTACTGTACTGTCACAGATGCAAACAACTGTACATATGTAGATTCTATTTTAGTTAGCCAGCCTTCATCTGCTATTACTGTTAATATTAATGTTATAAATAATATCCAATGCTTTGGTGATTCTGTTGGAGCTGCTGAAATTAGTAATATTAGTGGAGGTGTTTCTCCATATGTTTTACAGTGGGAAAATGGGATCAATTCTAGCTTAGCATCTAATCTTATTGGAGGATATAATATTTTTATTATCACAGATGATAATGGCTGTATACTTACCGATTCTGTTTTGATTAATTCTAATACAGAGATACAAGCTATATATAATATATCAAATATTTTATGTCATGGTGATTCTACTGGTGAAATTCAAATTAATAGTAGTAATGTGACAGGAGGTGTGCCAGGCACTATTGGTTACCATTTGCAATGGATTAACCCAACTCTTGGTCTATCATCTACTATTATTAACCCACTAATTTCAAGCGTTACTACTCTTTCAGGTTTTACTGCTGGGACACATATACTTCAATTTACTGATAGTCTTGGATGCATTAAAAATGACAGTGTAAACATAAGCCAACCTGATGCTATATCTGTTTCAATTGATAGCATACAACACGTTAAATGTTGGGGTGAATTTACTGGTATTGCCGAATTAACAATTAGCGGAGGTATAACAGATTACGAATTATTTGACAGTACATCGAACACATTAATTAGTCTTTCTGGAGGACAAGTTAATTATAATTTTATTAACTATCCTGCTGGAGTACACACATACAGCATTACTGATGACAATAGTTGTGTATATATTGACTCTATAGAAATTCTTCATCTTGCGGATAGTTTACACTTTGTATCAAGTGTTTCAGATTATAATGGAGTAAATATTTCCTGTAAAGGATACAGTGACGGATGGATCAGCATTGATACAATTTTAGGAGGTTTTGCTCCATATACTTTTAGTTGGTCAAATGGAGATACATCAACATATGTGGATTCAATATCTGTTGGGTGGTACACTGCAAATTTAATTGACAGCTTTGGGTGTACATTTACCGAAACTTTTCAAATTATTGAATCTGCATTTGCTCTTCAAACAAATATGGATTCTATAAACGTTAGTTGCTTTGATTATTGTGATGGAATGATTATTGCTAATAATTTATCTAATTTTGGAAGCAACTCTGGAACTGCTCCTTACAACTATGAATGGTTTGATAGTAATTCAAATTTAGTAGGAACAAATGACACGCTCAAAAATATATGTGACGGTAATTATTTCCTTACTGTGACAGATGCAAATGGGTGTATAAATTACGAAACTGCGTCCATCTCACAACCAGACAAGATTATAGTACTTGTTGATTCAATTGCTAACGTTACTGTTAACGGATTAGCAAATGGTGCAATTACTATTCAAGTCAGTGGAGGAGATAGTATTTATGATTACAACTGGTACGGTCCAAATGGATTTACAAGCTCAAATCAAAATATATTTAACTTATTCGCAGGATCATATTATTTAATTGTAAATGATCAAGTTGGATGTTTTTCTGACACATTGTTTGTATTAATTTCTGAGCCTGCTGCAGTAACTGTAAATGTTGATAGCGTTCAAACTACTTTTACTACTTCTTGCTTTGGAGAATGTGATGCAAATATCATTATAAATCCTGTTTTATCCCCTACTGAACCTTTCTCTATTTTATGGACCGGTCCAAATGGATTTAACTCACAAGATCAAAATTTATACAATTTATGTGGTGGTATTTACACACTACACATTATTACTAGTTCAGATACGTCAATATTTACTTTTGATATTTATGAACCAGATAGTCTAGACGTAAATATTTTTGCAGACAATATTATATGCTATGGTGAAACTGCTCAGGCAACAGCGTATACATATGGTGGTACATTACAATATCAATTTTTGTGGAGTAATAATTCAAATAATATAAGTACATTCCTATATGAAGGTACTCATTATTTAACTGTAACAGATGCAAATGGATGTACTGCATACGATTCAATTACCTTAAATCAACCAGATTCAATGTGGATATCTTCCGCAATTACTTCAGATGTAAGTTGTAATAACTTTAGTAATGGATCTATTGATTTAGTAAATATTGAAGGGGGTATTGCACCATTTATTTTTTCTATTGATCAATTTGCTTCACAACAAAACAATGAAATATTTACTAATTTAAGTGTAGGTAATTATACCTTAGAAGTTATTGATTCATTAGGCTGTGAAACAGGTATTGATATTTTTATAGATAATGCAAATACTTTTATCGTTACTACAGATAATCCAATAAACTATGCCGATACAGTTAATTGTAATGGTATTTGTGATGGGTATGTTATTTTTCAGTATAATGGTGCAAATGGTGTGCCAGATACATCATGGGAGCAATGGTCAGGTGGTGCAGTAAATGGTGCATTATGTCCAGGAACATACAACGTAACATTCACCGACACTAGTGGTTGTCAAGCAACAATTAATAATTTAGTTATTTATGATGCTCCAGTATTAAATATTGATTCTATAAGTAGCATAACTCCATCATGTTTTAATAATCCAAATGATGGGTCAGCATTTGTTGATGCTTCGGGATATTATGGAAATCTACAAGTTCCTGGCTCACAATGGCCAGTTTCATATTCATGGCCAAATATTGATCCATTTCCATTCACTGGTAATAATCCGACCAATTTAGAGTCTGGAACATATACCTGTTATATTACTCATGGACCGTCAGGATGTGTGGATAGTATTTCAGTTACAGTAAAAGATAATAACACACCTTTCTTGGTAGAGATATTGTTTGATGGAGTCAATTTATCAAAAGGTCAAACTCAACCTGCTGGAATAATAGTTAGCAGCTATGAATGGAACACTAATGAAACTACTCAAAGTATTTTACCTCAAGGTAATGGTCAATATTGGCTTATTGTAACAGACAATCAAGGATGTACATCAGATACTGCGTTCTATAATTTAACTGTATTAAACAATAATTTAATTGATGATGATTTGTTAAAAATATATCCAAACCCAACAAATGGATATTTATTTGTTGAAAGTGAGAAAAACATTAGTAAGATATTAATTTACAACAATCTAGGTGAATTAGTTTTAAATGACAATAATTTAAATAAATATAAGTCATTAGATCTATCTCATCTTACCAAAGGAACATACTATATTAAATTAAATATTAATAATGAAATTATCAAACGAAAAATAATTCTTAAATAATTTTTCATAATTTGCAAAAAATTTATAAAATCAAATAAAATGATCAAAACAAAATACTTAATTTTCATATCTTTTTTACTTTCAACACAGTTTTTACATGCTACAATAGTTCTAGATAGTGTTGATGTAAAAAATTTAGTTCCATATTCATGGACTCCAATATCCGATATTGATAAAGTAACTGAATTCGCTGGAAAAGAAATTCCAAAAAGAACAGCAAAACTGCTTACTACAGCTGAACAAAACTATACTAGTGCATTTTCTAAAATGAAAAATAAAGAGTATTCGAAAGCTATAATTGACTTTAACGCGGCAATGAAAGATTATAAACGCGCAAAACTAAATGATGATGCTTTAAATTATATAAATGCAAACCTTGCACTTTGTTACGCTCACACCGGAAATAAAGGTGATCTTGCGGTTGTAGAAAAATTTTTAAGTAAGTTAACAAATACAATTTATTCAGATAATAAATGGACTTACAATATTGCAGTAGCATGGTCCAAAACAAATAAAAAAAGTGAAGCAACATCATTATTATCTCAAATAATAAGAGATGATGAATATAACTATCAAGCGTATGTTACACTTGAAGAAATTTACAAAAACACAGGAAATCTTAGTAATGCAAAAAAAGTTAAACAAAGAATGCATAATGCCCAGGCTAGACAAACTAGGGTTAAACAAATTCAAGCCAAAAAAAGCAACAGTGGTGTTTCAGAAAGAAAAAAAATTAAAAAGAAAGTATTTCCAGCAAAGGGTATAAAACCAGATATTCTAAACTTAAGAATTGTAACTCAAGATGACCCTTTAAAATATGAAGGAAATAAACTTAACAATCTAAATGATAGAAATACAAGCAAAGTTCAAGAGGGTATTGATCAATATAATGATGGAACCAAAGCATTAAGTAATAAAGAATACTCATCTGCTCAAAGCAAATTAAAAAACGCTGAAAAAAATCTCAAAAGAGGGAAAATTAGTGATAATGGTTTATCGCATATAAGAGCTAACTTAGCGATTGCTTACTTGTCTACAGGCGATAAAAGAGGTGCAAATCAAGCTAAACGATACTTAAAATATATTACACCAAAGATATTCAAAGAAGGAAAATACAAAAGAGATTGGACTTATAATTTAGCTGTAGCTTACTATACGTTTGGTGCTACTCAAAAAAGTAAGAATACCAAGAAAGAATTTATGGATAAAGCTATTAAATATCTTAGATGGACTATAAAGCATGACAAACTGTTTTTACCAGCTCATGAAAGTCTAATTTATATTTATAAAGAAATAAACGAAGATGCAAAAGCAAAAAGTGCGCAAAATGCATATGAAAAAGCAAGAAATGAGCTAATTAAATCATTTAGTAGAGAAGAACAAATTGCACAAGGAGGAGAGCCTCGAATCTTTAGAGTTCATTTAGGTACATACGGTGAATTTGATACTCCTGCTGGACTTTTTGAGCAAGAAAATATTATCATCATTCCAATAAGTGACACGAAAACTACATATTTAGCTGGCATTTTTGAAAATCTTCAAGATGCAATAGCTTATCAAAAGAAAATGAAAAAATCTGGTTATAAAGACCCTTACATTATTTCATACAAAGAGGGAGAAAAAGTAGAATTCTAAAAAGGAAATATTGAAAAAGGTATATTTCGAATGCCGAATAAAACATAAATGGAAGTCTGATCTACAAGGTCAGACTTTTTCTTTAAATAATAGATAGATGAAAAAATATCAAAATGCTTTAGCCTATAAGATATCTCTGGTTCAAAAACATACATATTTGTTAAAATACCTTGACCGTTAAAATTTCCAAAAGAATATTGAGCTCCTTCATTACTTGCGTTAAAGTCAGAAATAAAAATATTTTGACCAAAATGAGAGTTTGCAGAATCTAAACCAATTTTGATAAACTTAGAACTTAAACTAAAGAAAAAATTTTCTTTTTTAAATTTTACAATATTTATAACCTCTTTAAAATTAGCACCAAGAGGATGAGCTAATGACTGGTTTATATGCGAATAATTTTGAAGAGGAATTTTATGAGCATAAGTATATGGTTGTACTTGATTATATTCTATATTACAATTTAAGCTCTTATAATTAAAGCTAGCTCCTAATTGATATCCATATTTATTTTGAAAAAAACCAGATGAATAATTTTCTTTATCAGAATCTTTTTGTCTTGAAATATTTAAATCGTCTAATAAAAACTGACCATAGAATTTATGATTTTTAATTTTTACTGACAAATTTAATCCCATTAACGCATTTCCTTTATTTGAACCCATTGAATATTCTACTGGTCTATAAAATATAATTGGATTTAAATAACTTATTTCATAACCTCTATTATAGGTTTCAGTTCTAGATTGCCAAAGAACACTTTCAAAAATTCCAATATTTATGTTAGAATTTATATCAATATTCAAATAATGTGTAGCAGAAAATTTTTTAACTAAATTGTTGTTATTAAGATTATATAAGGTTGAATACAAATTCTTGTAAGTAACTTTTCCAAATTTAGTTGTTAATTTTACATAAGGATATGGTGCCTGAATGTTTGACAGCAATAGAGATCTATGACCTTCACCAATAAAGTTGTTTCCTTTACCTGCATCTATATTAAAAAACGAATTGAATTGATGATTGATACTATAACGCAATCTAACATTCTTATTGTTAAAGTTGGGATATATTGACAATGAATCGTAATAATTTTTAATTATTTTAATATTATCAATTTTAAGATAATCATATGTAATGTAAAAATTTGTTTTTTGATTGTGTTTTAATTTTAAAGAAATGCCTAATAGAAATACATTATTGTTTTCTTTTTCAAAGGAGCTAAATGCTGAAAATTTTGGATGTAGTAATAACGTGTCATTTTTAAAATTAAAAGACTTTGTTTGACTAAAACATGTGCTAGTAAAGATTAATATAAAAAATAATATCTTAAAATGCTTTATCATCCCCTTTGAAGATATTCCATATAGTTTTAAAAATAATATTTATGTCTAATGACAGTGACCAATTCTCAATATACCAAACATCAAATCTAATTCTTCCTTCCATATCTTTTAAAGATTTTGTTTCTCCTCTGAAACCTCTAACTTGTGCTGCACCAGTTATACCTGGTTTAACTAATTGCCTAACCATATACTTTTGAATTAACACTGAATATTCGTTTGTATGTTTAATCATATGTGGTCGAGGTCCAACTATCGACATATCTCCAATAAGAACATTAATAAATTGAGGAAATTCATCTAGAGATGTTTTCCTTAAAAACTTTCCAACTCTTGTAATTCTCATATCATTTTTAGTAGCTTGTTTACTATCTGAATCTTTATTGACAGTCATTGATCTAAACTTGTAACAAACAAATTCTTTATTATCTATACCTGATCTTTTTTGTTTAAATAAAATTGGGCCTTTGGAATTTAATTTGATAATTATTGCAATTAGAGGATATAGCCAAGATAGTATTAATATAATTACTGACAATGAAAACAATATATCAAATATTCGTTTAATTACTCTATTTACAAAATCAGTTAAAGGTTCTTCTCTAAGTGTAATAATAGGTACGTCATCAAAAAAGTCAATATTAACTCTTTTAAAAATAAAAGCTCTAAAGTCTGGTACAACTTTAAATCTAATCATATTTTTATCACAAAACTCTACTAAACTTTTAATCTTGTTTGTGTTTGTTAATGGTAATGTATAATAAATTTCATCAACATTTTTTTCGATAACAAACTCTCTTATCTTATCTAAATTTAATTGAAAAATATTATCATTTAATTTAAAATTAATCTTACGGTCAAAAAAAATAGCTAAAAGTTTTACTCCGAGCATATCATCCGAACTAAAATAATTATAAAGTTGATGAGCTACGCCTCCACCTCCAATTATAACGATATTACTATAGTTATAGCCAGAACGTCTATAGATCATAATTATTTTCAGCATAAAAAGTCGCCATACAATAATTAAGAAAAATAAAAGGATATATGTAGCATACAATTGCTCTCTAGAAAAGTTTGACGCTTTTAAAGAAAATAAAATTGCACTAATTGTTATAGAATTAAATATAAAGGCTTTAAATAAATTAAATAATATCCTGTCTATTCTTCTAATTCTCCTCAATTGATATAAACTTAACATTAAAACAACCAAGATCCAAACAGCATTAAAAATTATAACTAAAAATCTATAATTATCTTCGAAAATAAACGAGTCGAATTTTAAATAATATGTAAGGAAAAAAGAAAAATTTAAAAGAATAATATCCCCAACAAAATGAATAACCCAAAAATATTTAGAATATCCTCTCATAGATACAAAAATATAAAAACAAATATTTTAGTCAATATACCAGCTATAGATTTGCTTATTTGTTTTAATTTTTTATAATAACTTTGTTTATCAACTTTCTTAGCCATCTTTAATAAAGTTGGTATGTCATTTGAAGGTTGCTTGAGATCTAAAGTTTTTTCATATTTATATATTTGATC
>NZWA01000006.1 GCA_002697505.1 Flavobacteriales bacterium
ACAATAAAGATGTCGTGGACAACAATCGAGTAGGATACGCCGCCAGAATGGAAACTCGTAAATGTCCACACTTCTTAGAAGATATCGATAGTTTAGTATTTACAGATTCTGCTGATGTTCAATGGTGGGAAAAGAATTTAAATCTCGATACTTCAAAATGGAAAGTATATAATTATCGACACGAACAACACGATATGTTTATGAAACAAGATTGGGGTATTTCACACTCAGCACATATTTATGAACCATTTGGATACTCAATATTCCAAGCAGTAGACTGGGGTAAAATTCCAATATTGGCACACGATTGGTTATCAGATTATGATTATCCTTTTAGAGCATCAACACCAGAAGAATTTAAACAACAATATGATAATATATGTGAATTATCATTACAAGAAAGAAGAGATTATTTGTTTCCTTTAAGAGATTACTTGAAACAATGGGATAATAAAGAACAATGGAGAGATAAATTACTCAAAATATACAACGAGTAATAATTATTAGTATGAGCACTACATCAGGACAAAATCTATCATTAGGAAAATTAAAACGAGCAGTTAGTTCTTCAATTAACGCCAATAATACTGCCAATTCATCATTAGGTAGTGTTAGTTCTAATGCCACAAATACAAAAATGTCTGAATTTTCAATTGATTCAGTTGATTCAGTTACAGGATTTACATATTTGTGGGAACAAACATCAGAAGATTACCAAGTTAACTTTTCCAGTAGTGGTTCAAGATTTAATGATAAAATCGCATCAAATACTGCAAACTTTTCTTGGTCATTTGACGGAAACCTTGATGTAACGATTGGTAGTGCAGATTATGTTGCAAGTGTAACCGCAGGAACAATCACCAATACTGGTGGTGCAATCGCAGGAACTTTTAATCAATCAGGAAGTATTAAGGTTAAATTTGCAGAAGACGGACAATCAGACGGATACAATGACCACGCAACAAGATACAATACAAATGTTTCTAAATCAATAGAGGTAGTGGACACTTATGGTGGTGTTCCGAGTTGTTTATTATTTGGAAGTCCAGTTAGTAAATCAGACGGAAGTGTAGTGAATGTAGAAGATTTAAACATTGGAGATGAAATACTTTCAGTATCTTTACAAGGTTCTACTGATGAAAGTGTTGGAGATTGGAAAAACGATACATTTAATCAATCAGGTAGTTTTACAGAACACTCATCAAGCGTTTCACGAGTTAGATATGAATTTTCACAACATTATTACAATATCAATAGTGGTTCTGAATACATTACGGGTGAACACCATATGTTGTATAGACAAGCAGGTTCAGAAAATTGGACTTGGAAAACAGCACCTAATTTTTCAGTTGGAGATTATCTAATGGATAAAAAAGGAAATGAAGTGGCAATTAGTTCATTAGAACAACACATAGACCCAGACGGATATGAAGTTGTTCAATTAGATGTAGAACCAGATGACTTTTATATTGGTCAAACTTTCTTAGTTCACAATAAAGGAAGTAATTCAGAACCTTCATATCCTTCAACAAAGTGGTCAAACGCACCAGGTGATTTTACTATGGCAGGTTCATTGGGAGATACCTTAATTTCTGACCCTAAAACAATACAATTAGCAAATGGTAGTGGAAATACAGCAATAACTAATGACCAAACAAGTGCAGCCGCAGTAACACTAACGATAGCATTATCAACAAGTGGAGACCCAGGAACAAGTGGAACAGATAATAGTGGAACCGGTTATGTATCGTTCCCTAAAAATGATATGTCTTTTACCACAGGAACATTATATTGGAGAATTAAAGCAGTAGTAGCAGGAAGTGGAGACGGAACAGGTAGTTCTACAATATCATTTACTAATAATGGCGTAACAAACTCAGATGTTGATATTACTTTGAATTTTACATAATATAAATACTATTTATATAAAAGGTTATGAAGAAAACAATACTTAATCACGAATACATAAAAGAAGAAATCACTACAAATCAAGGGAAAGATTTTCGTTATCGTTGGTCTCACGGAGCAACCAATAAACATATGGGTGACGGAATGATACTTTATTCTTTGATGTATTTTTTCAAACCAAAAATATCAGTTTGTTTAGGTAGTGGTAATGGTTATATTCCAAGAATAATGTCAAAAGTAAATGATGACTTAGAATACGAAGGATTTCACAAATCTGGAGAAAGACCAGAAACTTATTTAGTGGATGCCTTTAATGGAGTAGCAGGTATTCCAGACTGGGATACGGATAGTTTCTTTCCGACTGCATTTCGTGTTCAAGTTTTAAAAACCACAACAGAAAAGGCATATTATGAATATTTTATTAAACGAGATATAAAAATTGATATGTTGTGGATAGATGCTGACCATAGTTATGAAGGTATAAAAAAAGACTTTGATTTATATTCCCAAATAATAAGTGAAAATGGAATCATTATGATTCACGACACCGATAAAAAATATGTAGATAATTTTATAGAGTCTGAAAATCACGAGAAATATGATTTAACAGGCCCAAGTGAGTGGTTGAGAAGATTTACAATTAGTTCGCATTACGATGATTACGAAGTGTTGAATTTATTCAATTACGGAATAGAAAAAGACTTTCCAAGTTCTACTGGTGTAACGATATTGAGGAAGAAATGAATAATAGATTTTGTAGACAACCTTGGTCGTTTGTAGAAGTTCACTCAGATGGTAAGGTTTGGAATTGTTGTCCAAGTTGGATTACAAAACCAATGGGTAATATATTAGAGCAATCTTGGGAAGAAGTTTGGAATGGAGAAATAGCACAAGAATATAGACAATCTATGATTGACTCTACATTTAAAAATTGTATAGAAAAAAATTGTTCACATTTATTATCAGACAATTTAACACCAGGTTCACCGGTATTTGATAAAGATGAAATAGATATTTTGTGGAGAAAATTTAAAACTATTGATGATGTTGGGCCTCTTGTGGTTAATTTTTGTTATGATGGAAGTTGTAATCTATCTTGTCCAAGTTGTAGAAATGAATTATATATGTGTTCACCAAAAAATGATGAATATAAAAAAATAGAAAAAATACACAATATAGTTATTAATCAAATTATTAAAGACGCATACAGATTATATATAACAGGTTCTGGAGACCCTTTCGCAAGTCCATTTTTTAGAAACTTTTTACAAACATTTGATAAATCAAAATATAAAAATATCGGTATGATACATTTACATACTAATGCAAATCTTTGGACAAAACAAATGTGGGAATCAATGAGTAGTGTTCACGATTTAGTAAAGACGATTGAAATATCTATTGATGCTGGAACAAAAGAAACTTACAAAAAAGTAAGAAGAAATGGTGATTGGGATTTATTGATGAAAAATTTAGATTATATCAACACATTAAATTTACAAAGAATTACTTTAAGTTTTGTAATTCAAGATGAAAACTATAAAGAATTAACTAAATTTGAAAGTCTAAAAAAAAGACTAAACAACATACCGGAAGTTAGAACCCACTATCACAAAATTTTACAATGGGGTCATATGACTGATAGTCAATATGAAGAAAAGGCAGTTTGGAAAAAAACACATAAAAATTATTTAGACTTTAAAAAAACTTGGAATAACTTTTTAGAAAATGTAGACAAGAATACCACAACACATACACTTTGGGGATTTGAATGAATTTAGTTACAATATGCGGACATAACACAACAATGTTATATCATATGTTAAATCATTATCATTTACATATGGACGAAATATTTGTAGTGTTGTATGCACATCACAAAAAAGACCCAATCATAGAACAAGGTTTAGAAATTTTAAACAAGTTCAACTTACAACCACACGAAATCATTATTGACGAACCTTTTAATTGGGAACGAGTAACTGAACATTACAATAGAGTTAAATTACTAAAACCAGAGGATTGGTGGATAGTAGCAGATGATGATGAATTACAATTATATTCTAAACCAACATATCAGATTATTGAGGAGTGTGAAGAATATGGATATGAGTTTGTGTGTGGTGGTTTTGTAGATAGAATAGGAGATAACGGAGACTTTCCTAAAATCACAATGGAATCAAATGTATGGGAAGAAATGCCAGAAGCAGGATTCTTTCGTTATCCATTAAGTTATGCTTGTCCAAACAAAGTTACAATGATGAAAGGAAAGGTTCAGGTTTCTTCGGGGCAACATTATGTTCAATTTCCAGACGGAACTACATCTTGTCAACGAGAACACGATAAACGATATCCAATAGAAAAAAACTTTACACAAGTTCATCATTTTAAATGGGATTATTCAGTATTGGAACGACTACGACAAGTTAGTAAAACCAAAGCAAATGTTTCGTTCGCACAAGAATATCAATTAATGTATGACGAAATAGAAAAAAGTGATTTTAAGATTGATTTGACAAAAGAAGAATTTATGTTTCAACGAATTAGTAATGGAAATTATCATCAGTTGGAAAATTGGGAAAAACTAAGAAAAAAAATTGTATCAATTTAATAAAAATTTGATATTTATTATTAGAGTTAAAAATAAAAAGAGGTTATAATATGCCACAAGAAAACAAAAAAGAGTTAATGTTAGAAGAAAGAAAAGTAAAAGCACTTGAAAAGATTGCTAATGTTTTAGATGCTTTAACACTTTGGTTTGAAGACATTGACAAAGAAGAATGGTCAAATAGAACACAATGGTATTTGGCAGAATTCCACAAAAAATATATAGAAACAGAAGATAAATAATGAAACTTGGAATAATTGTCCCATATCGTAAACGACCGGGACATCTTCGTAAGTTTCAACAATCTATTGAATCATATTTAAAAAATCAAGATTATGAACTAATCGTGGTTGAACAATCAGATGATTTACCATTTAATCGTGGTAAGTTGTTAAACATAGGATTCCAACAAGCAATTAGAAAACAATGTGATTATGTTGTGTTTCACGATGTTGATATGTTGCCTATCAATGTAGATTATTCTTATTCAGATGTACCACTTCATCTTGCCAACGGATTTACTAATTCAGATAGAGAAATATTTGATACATACTTTGGGGGTGTAACTTTATTTCCAGTCGATTTATTTAAAAAAGTAAATGGATATTCCAATGAATATTGGGGTTGGGGATTTGAAGATGATGATTTGTTAATGCGATTAACAGAACAAAATATATTTACCGATAGTAAAACTTATGATGTTCCAAAACTCAATACATCAGGAATTTATCTACACGGAGACCATAGTTATGTTGAATGTCCGAATACAATTGAATTAAATAAAGATTTTACTCTACACATATCATTCAGACCAGATGAAATTATTCCAGAATACGATAAAGACTTTGATGAATATTGTGCATTTAGTATTCCAGGTTGGGACACAACCATAGCATATAATTCTTTCAATAGATACAAATTTGAATATTGGGATAGAAGAAAAGTTTGTCATCAAATAACATCAAAGTATTCTTATCCACAATACACCAACATTACAATCACTTTTGATAAATCCAATAGAACATTACAAATGCATCAAGACGGACAACTCATTGAAGAACAAAACATCAGAAGAAGTTTTTTAGATACAAAAAAAGCTTGGTTTTATCTTGGATTAGGAGATAAAAGAACAGAAGATAGAAAAAGTTTTCGTGGATTTATTAATGAGTTTGCTTATTGGGACAAACCATTACAAAGAAATGAAATACAAGAAATACATCAATCACAAGGATTTAGTTTATTGAATAGTTATGAACAATACAATAGTTCAAAAAATTTAAAAATTTATTATGATTTCAAACATATCAAATTAGAAGATGATTACAAATATGATACAGGTAAAGTATTGAACTTGGCAACAAATGAATATGACGCAACATCATATCATTCAATTCCAAAAACCATACACGATATTCAATCAAAAACCATATCTATTCCCGCCAGAAGACAATCTACATTTGAAATGATTGAACATAAATCCGAAGGATACTTTGAAGGTGGTTGGAAGTCCGAATCAACACGACTAAATCAATTAAGGTTTTATAATGAAATCTTAAACAATGAAACCAATTTGGATTCAGATGGACTTTCCACACTTAAATATACGAAAGTTTCTTTAACAAGTCAAGGAAAATATTCATTTATTTCGGTAAAGTTATGAAGTTAGGAGTTTGCATACCATATCGTGATAATGGAGATGGAGTTCGTAAAGGACATCTTGATAAATTAATACCACACTTAGAAAAGTTTTTAGGTGAACAAGGTATTGACTTTACTTGTTATGTTGGTCATCAAAACGACGACGGAAAGTTTCACAGAAGCGGAACAAAAAACATAGCATATTTAGAAGCAAAAAAAGACGGGTGTGATTATTTTGCTTTTCACGATGTCGATATGTTACCACACGATGATTGTGATTACTCACACCCAGGTGATACACCAAAGCATATCGCAACTTACTTATCTCAATGGGGTTACACTTTACGAGATACAGAATACTTTGGTGGAGTAGTGATATTCACAGGTGAACAATTTGAAAATATCAATGGATACAACACCGACTATGTTGGTTGGGGTATGGAAGATGATGATTTATATTGGAGATGTGTAGAAAAAGGATATTTTGTTCAACCAACCTTTCAAGAAATAAAACAAAAGATGGTTTTATCATTGGACGGAAAATCTACACACATCAAAATAAATCCTTCACGAGAACTAAGAAGAATACCTACGGATAGTTTTAGAATTGATATTATTTGTAAACCAGAAATACCAGAACACGAACCAGAACATTTAATCGGTAAAGGTAATAATCGATATTACAAGTATCCAATCTTATCTAAAATCGGATATGACTTTGGTATTGATTACAATAATTCAAATGCTTTCGCAACATCAATGTGGGATTGGAAAAATAATCACATTTATCGTTGGAGAAGAAGATATCAAAACAACTGGACAAAAGTAAGTTTGATACACGACAAAGATAAACAAACCATTAGTTTTCAAATCAATGATGAAGACTTAGATGAAAAGTTTGGTATACAACAATCAACAATTCAATATAAAGAAAGATTGAAACGATATGGAAACAATCCATTTTGGTTAGGGTGTAATGACCCGAAAGCATGGGAAGGGCAAAGATTTTTCAAAGGAGAAATAGCAGAAGTAAAAATGTGGAATCAATATGATGACTTGATTTTACATTACGATATGACAAAGTCAATATGTTGCGACCAAGGGTGTCGTAGATGTAAAGGAGATATCGTTAAAGATTTAAGTGAGTTTGGAAATCACGGATTAATTGAAAATCGTAATATTAGATTTTTATACGATAAAGAAGTAATTAAATACAATCCAGAACCACATCGAAGATATGGAACTATGGAGTGTATGTATCACGATGATGAGGGAATTGTTAATAATCAATTTCAAGGAGATGTAGAACAAACTACTAAAAATGAAATCCTTTACAGAAAGAAAATGCAAAAAGGAGAAGTCAATATTGATACTTCTGGTTTGAACTCAATGAAATATGAAATAGATAGTGTTGACACTATTTATAATAGACACAAATTAATTAATGTAAGGTTTTAATGGCAGGATATAACGACCAAGTAAAAGAAAATCCAATATTTAGAGAAACAAAAGAAAGTTTAGATAAAATTGGAAAAGGTATGTGTTTAGCAAAGTGGACACAAGTTACACTTCAATTACAAACAGGACACAATCATAGTTGTCACCACCCAAGAACTCATAAAATTTCAGAAAAAGAAATCAAAAGAAATCCAAGTGCTCTACACAATACTCAGTATAAAAAACTTCGTAGACGAGAAATGCTAACAGATAAACGACCAGTTGAATGTGATTACTGTTGGAATGTAGAGGACAACTCAGATAGATTTTCAGACAGAACATTTAAATCTGCAGAAAGTTGGTCTAAACCACACTATGATGAAATTGTAAATGCAGATTGGAGACAAGATTTTAATCCAAGATATGTTGAGGTAGCGTTCTCAAACGCATGTAATTTTAAATGTAGTTATTGTGGCCCACCTTACTCATCTACTTGGATGAATGAAATAAAAACCCACGGAGCATATCCAACAACAGATAAATTTAATAGTATGGAAGGTATGATTGCAGAAAACAAAGTTCCAATTCTACACAAAGACCCAAATCCATATGTAGATGCGTTTTGGAAATGGTGGCCAGATTTATATCGTGATTTACACACATTTAGAATAACAGGTGGAGAACCAATGTTAGCAAAAGACACTTGGAAAGTATTGGATTACATTATTGACGAACCTAATCCCAACAAAGATTTAAATTTTGCTATCAATTCTAATTTAGGATTAGAAGACAATATGATTGATAAGTTAATTGATAAGATTAACAAAATAGAAGATGAAAATAGGGTTAAAGAGTTTGTTATATTTACATCAGTTGATACTTGGGGAGAACAAGCAGAATACATAAGAAACGGATTAGAGTTTAATCGTTTTTGGGATAATATGAACAAAATATTAGAAAAATGTCCAAGAGTAAATCTAACCATTATGTCTACTTACAACGCGTTATCAGTTCCAAATTATGATAAATTAATAAAAGGAGTTTATGACTTAAAACAAACCTATGGTTCTGATGATAGATATTGGAACTCTGCAGTGTTTTTAGATTCAAGTTATCTAAGATACCCAAGTCATCAAACCGTACAAATACTACCAGACTATATAAAACCATTGATTTATAAACAAACACAATTAACCGAATATATGGCGACACCAAATTTTGAAACAAGATTAATCGGATATTCTGACATTGAAGTTCAAAAAATAAAAAGAATATATGATTGGTCTTTATCAGTCAAAGAAGAAAACCTAACAGAACAAAGACAAAACTTTTACAGAATGTTTTCGGAACACGATAAAAGAAGAGGAACTGATTTTTGTAAAACATTTCCTGAATTAGAAAAGTTTTTTATGGAGTGTAAAGATTTATGTTAAGAATTAAAAAAGGAAAACCATATTATGTTTTACCAAGTCAAAGGTATGATTTAACAACTTTACCACCTTCAGAAATAATGCAAAAAGATTTTACATTTTTTGTAAAGTTTAATATGTGTGATGTAATAGAAAATCAAACAACACCTTCTTCCATTATGATGAGACCAGGTAAGCATTATGGATTAACTTATAATCAAAGTACAGGTAATATTTCTTGGGAATACTGGTATGAATTTGAAAATGAAGATAAATTTGAATTTGTAACACTAAAAACTGAACCATATTCTTTGACTGATGAGTGGATTGTAGTTGTTCAACACAACTTAGATGAAAAAACTTTTAAGATGTCTTTGATTAGTAAAGATAACACATCAATTGAAATTGAAAAAACTTACCCAGGTAGACTTTGTAATTATACTGAAACACCTTACAATTTCGGTTGTGGGAATTATTTTGAACAAGTAGAGGAATCACATTATTTTTGGGGAGATTACAACTTACATTACTCGGGGTTAATAAAAAATTGTAAAGTTAATGAATATGATATTGTAAAGTTTGTTTCCGATAATACCAAATCCAAGTTTAAGTTAGATAATTATATTGACGACTTAGTTTTTTACTTTAATTTTAACGAACAAAACAAATATAAAGTTTGGGATTTATCAGGACATTGTAATTTTCTTATGAAGAATATGGACATTGGTAAATGACAACAATATATTGCACTCAATCAGAACTTAAATCACTATTTTATGAAAATGAACATTTGTTAGAGAATGTAAATCATATTGATATTGACCACTTTGACGATAATTTAAGAAACTTAAAAGAAGAAAAAAAAGTTGTAAGATTTGAAGATATAACACACCCAATATTTAATCCGGAAGAAAACTCAGTTATTATTTTTGACAGGAGAGTTATTGAAAGAGATTTCTTTACATTGGTAAGTGAGTATGGATATGACTTTCGTGATAAATTATACTCTATATGGAAAGAACGAAATGTAAGAGTTTTATTTAATTTTGCATTTTTTGAACCAATTGAGTATCAAACAAAATTGTATGATTTTATAACTACTGATTTCCCATTTAGACATTTAAAACTAACAGATTATCCACTATTTAAGGACTTACCTAACTTTGAATATGATTCTTTGTACAATATGTTTCATTACTTTAATGAAAATTTAAATGGAAATCCTAATTCATTTCCAATAAAAGAACACACTATTGAAAAAGATAAATTGTTTTCTTCTATTCAAATGAAATTAAGACCACACAGGTTATATTTTTTTAAGAAGTTGTTAGAAAACAAATTAGAACATAATGGTTATATTACTGCCACTAAGTTTTACTTTGATGAATACATTAATGCCGACTTAAAAACTGATAACAATTCTTTACAAAACAAATATTATTATGAAAAGGATAATTGGAATTTTTTTAAAACAAAGTGGGAAGACTATAAAGATATTATTGTAGATAGTTTCCAAAATAATATCTGGCAAAATCATACACAAAAATATAATTTAGATTTTGAATATGATAAAAGTTATATAGACATTTATGGTGAAACTCACATTTTATATAATACAAAATATCCATTCTTTACTGAAAAATCATATCAACCAATATTTTTTGAAAAAATGTTTATATTGTATGGTGGGAATAAATTCTATCGTAAGTTAGAAAAGTTGGGGGGTTGTAATTTCTTTGAAGAATTTGGACTACCAACTAACTATGATAAAATTGAAAGTCCGTATGAACAGATTGATTTAGTAGTAGATGTACTATCCCAACAAACTACACTTAAATTTAGTAAAACTTTTTTAAAAAGTCAAGAAAAAATTAAAAAAAATAAAAAAATTTTATTAGACCATTATAAAAAAATAATAAGTAGAACACATAACTTTATTTTAGACAAATGAAAAAAATACTATTAACTGGAGGTTGTAGTTTTTCCGCACCATATTCGGAAGACTGGAAAAAAACTTGGACAGATTATGTAAACAAAAAATATAATTTTGATGGATTTGTCCACACAGGACTTGGTGCTTCTGGAAATGAACTAATTACTTATAGACTCTTATACTATATTGACAAACTTTTAGAATTACAAAAAAATGAAGAAATACAAATATATTTAGCAGTGATGTGGAGTCAAGTTGATAGAATAGACCTTTTTACAAATAACGATAATTTAAATATGGATACTGATAATGGAAATATAGTTGATTTTGAATCAATTGATTCCAATATTGTGTTTAAAAATGAGGATACATTTATACAAAAAGTTAATTCGTTTATGGGAAAAAATTCAGGGTTTATAAGACCAGGTGGAAAACCTTATGATGAAGATTTTTATAGAACAGATAATCCTAAACAAAGAAAGTGGTTGGTGGATTATTACAATCAACATTATACTGATGAATATGCTATTATTCAAACCTTAAAAAATATATCATTAATTCAAAGTCAATGTGATAAACATAACATAAAATGTTTAATGTTTGGAATGGAAAATCTTTTTGATAATCAAAGAATTAATATTGACCATTACCCTAAATTAAAAAGTTTTCTTAATATAGTTAATTGGGATAAGTTTATTTTTTATGAAGGAAATAATGGATTATATGAATATACACAATTAAATAGTTTAGATACTTGGGAGGATAACTTTCATCCACATAGTTCTACTCATAAACATTTTATTGATAATTTTGACAAAGAAATTAAAAAGATATGGAAAATAAAATAATATTTGCATACGATAGAAAACAAGATGACTTTTTTGTTCCAAATGGATATTTTGTAAAAAATAATTTTTATGATGATATTGGTCAATACATCACTAATACAGGACACGAACCTATTGTTCACCCTATGTTTAGAGGACTTCAACAAAATCAATTTCTACTTGATGATATAAAAGATAACTTTATATATCCAATAGAACAATTTGGTGCCATAGAAAAGTTAATCGGTCAAGAAAATGGATATGAAAATATAAATATGTTTTCAAATATAGGTCAAGAAACATTTGACAAGATAAAAAGTAAAAATGGAAAAATAGTTGTATTTTCATTTGAAGAAAGTAGAGTAGAACTTCAATCCATAGTTTTTCTACACACTAAATTATTAGAGTATAATATTAATGAAGTATATTATGTAACAGGAAACAATTGGTCAATACAGAATCATTATGATGTATGGTGTCAACACAATAATGTAAAACCAAAAGTAATTATTCTAAATTCATTTGAACAACTTTATTTAAAGGGTGAGGATTTATATGACAAGAGAGGAACTTTTGTTGAGTTAAAAGAGATAGAAAGTAAACGAGAAAAAAAATTTCTTTGTTTTAATCGTAGAATAAGACCACACAGATATGCAATGATAGCTATGTTTCATCACAATAATTTACTGAAAAATAATTTAGTAAGTTATTCATTAGAACAAGGTAAAGATTTAAATCATTTAGGAAACAATGGCCCAGATTTAAATACTATGACACAAATTTTGGGTAAAACAAACTTACGAGATTCTTATATGTCTTATTATGATGAACTTGTTAATTTATCACCAATGACAATAGACTACAAAAATCTTACCAATGTAATGGGCCCCGGTTGTGAAAACAAAGAACCATATTTACAAACTTACTTTTCAGTAGTTACTGAAACTTCTTTTCCAGAAAAAATATATTTTTCTACTGAGAAAATATATAGACCAATGTTACATTTTCATCCATTTATAGTTTATGGTGCACCACACACATTAAAAAATTTAAAAGAATTAGGATTTAAAACATTTAGTCCATTTATAGATGAGAGTTATGACGAAACACTATCACCGTTTAAAAGAATGCAAAAAATTACCAAAGAAATAAAAAGGTTGTGTAGTATGAGTGATGATGAAATACACAAATGGTTTTTAGGTATGAAGGATATATTGATACATAATAGAAACTTGATGAATGAATATGGTAGTAAATATGAAATACATATGTTAGATTTAATTGGAGATATATTATGATTTTATTTTTGGGTTGTAGTTTTACTTGGGGTGCTGGGTTACAATATGAATATTTACATAATGAAGAAGGTGTTTCTCTTGACTATATAAATAAAAATTTAATACCACCAAACTATTTTTTAGAACATTGTTCATACAAAGTAGATAAATATAGACAAGAAAAACATTTTCCCAATTTAGTTGCAAAACATTTTAACAGTGCTTATTGTTTAGGAAAATCCGGTAATGGTGGCAATAACAATGAAATAGGAAGAATAATTATTGACTTTGCACATAGAAATTTGGGAGGACAAGGTCAATGTAAATTAATTGTAGTTCAATTTACAGATTGGCAACGTAGTCTTGAGCCTCATCCGAGAATTAGTGATTTAATTGAAATAGAAAAAGTAATAGAATTTCAAGTTAATCAAATAGTTGAATCAATACGAGTTCTTGGTGTTGAAAATTGGATAGGAATTTCTTGGTTTGAAGATATTGGTAAATTTTTAAAAACAAAATTTCCAAAAAACTATGTTCCAATTTATGCAAATGGCGTGGAACTAACAGGTTTTGAAAATCTTTGTCAAAAAAATAACCCTACTAAACCATATACACTTTGGGGTTGGAGTAATGAAAAAATAGATGATATGCATTTTAATTCATATGGACACGAATTTATTGCAAAACAAATAATAAGAAAAATTGAAGAAAATAATTTACTTTGATACTTATTAATAAGTCAGTCGGAACTAACTCGGGTGAAAATCCTGAAAGACCTAACCTTCCGAAACGACATTAAAATAGGAGGCAAATGTTTAGTTATCAATCACAGATTAGTGATGTCTTGAAAGATGTCAAGATATTCACACCAGACAAATTCACAGATTATCGTGGAACAATGTGGACATATTGGGAAGAATCAATGGACACACCACCACAGAAAATCTCTAAATTTACACATTCTCGTAAAAATGTTCTACGAGGCCTACACGGAGATAATGAAACTTGGAAACACATTACTTGTGTTTATGGTGTCTTTTATTTAGTAGTCGTTGATTATCGTAAAGATAGTCCGACTTATTTAAAGTGGGATAGTTGGACACTTGATGATAAAAATTGTAAAAGTGTATTGGTTCCACCGGGTTTTCTAAACGGACATTTATGTTTATCAGACGAGTGTGTATTTCATTATACTCAATCTTATCCAAATCAATATGTTGATTATCAAGACCAAATAACAGAAAAATGGAATGACCCTATGTTAAAAATAAATTGGCCAATTAATAACCCTATACTATCGGAGAGAGACAAATGAAAAACAGAAAATTTTTACCAACACTAAATGAATTAATTGATAGATTAAGTATTCATCAATTAAAAGAAGTGTTTATAGCAGAAAACAAGAAAAACTATGCAAAAGAAATCAAAGATATGATGCACGATATTGATTTGATTTTAAAACAAGATAGTGGAAAGATTACTGCTGAAACCATTAGAGCAATCATAGTATTGGCACAAATGAATACACACATCTGGTATAACGAAACAAAAGTTCGTAATGGAGAAAAAGACGGAAATCTACATCTAACCCACGGACTAAATGGTATTCGTAATACTGCAGGAAATAAAATTGCAAAGTGTGTTGGTGGTAGACGAGATTACAAAGTAGATTGTTTAGCAGCAGAGTTTAAAGATTGGGAAATAAGTTGGTAATGAAAAATTTAGAACAATACGAAAAAGTTAGAGAAGTTCCTTTTACTAAGCAAGACTTAATTGATTTTGAAGACCAAATAGTTTCATTGTGGGAAAATGGAAAGATAAAGGCACCAGTTCATTTATCGAATGGTAATGAAGAACCATTGATAGAAATTTTCAGTAGAATAGATTATAATGATTATGTGTTTTCTACTTGGAGAAGTCATTATCACGCACTATTACACGGACTACCAACAGATTGGATTGAATCTGAAATATTAAAAGGTAAGTCAATATCATTATGTAATCTTGACCATAACTTTTATTCATCAGCAATCGTTACAGGTATTTTACCAATCGCACTTGGAACTGCTATTGGATTAAAACGACAGGGTTCTAAACAAAAAGTGTGGTGTTTGATTGGAGATATGACATTTGAAACAGGTATATTTTATGAAGTTCATAAATATGCAAGAAACTTTGACTTACCACTATACTTTGTCGTAGAAGATAATAAAGTTTCTACACAAACACCAACAAAAGCAACTTGGAATAAAATAAAAGATATTCCGGATGATGTAGTTCACTATAAATACAAATCTAAATATCCACACTATGGGACAGGTAAATGGGTCGTATTTTAAATCTAATATACAAAGACTGGTATAAAGATACTCATTTACCAAACGGACTTACTCGGTTTGAAGTTAGTAAGATTAATGAGTTATCAAGTAAAACCAAGACCGACAAGTCAGAAGTAGATATGTTAATAGATTTGGGACTAAGACCTAATTGTAAAATAGGGCCATTTTTAAGTACAGATTTACTTAAAGAGTTTGAAATAAACTTTGTTAGACTTGAAGATATTAAAGATGGTGAGATTTATCTTTATGTAATTGAATTACTACACCAAACTGGACTATATCGTTCACTACCACAAATACCAGATGAAATTATTGACTTAGTAAACCAAGACAGATGCTTTGTTATATATGATTATGAGCACGAAGGTCAATTTGATTATGACTTTTTCAAACAATGGTATCAACATTGTGTTAAACAAGAGGGATACTCACATATAAAATATAATAATTTCTATGTTTTAACCGGAGATTTAAATTATGATAAACAATTGGGAGATGATGTTGAAATTAATTTTGTTCCTTCATTACACTTTGTAGAGTTGTGTGGGGCAGAGGCGGTGGATATGGTTGAGGGAGTTAGTAGTAAACCAAACTTTAAAGTTCGTAGTGTTGATGAAATAGATGTGTCTAAAAAAACAAAACACTTTTTATCATACAACAGAAATTGTCAGAAAGACCATAGAAAGTCATTAGGTGCATATTTTGAACACAATAACTTATGGAAGAGTAATCATATAAGTTTTTTAAAAGGAAGTTGGACAAATGATACAATACCAGAAATGTTGCCTGACGATTATTTAGAATCTTGTAAGAGTTTAGATAAAATGGATATCGTAGAATTAGATACTAAACATTTAAAGGATAAGTTTGGATTTGGAACATCATTCACAGATATGTGGGAATTTTATCAAGAAACCTTTTTAAGTGTAGTTTCTGAAACTTTATTTGATGAATCAATATTTTTGTCAGAAAAAATTTGTAAACCAATATTAAGTTTACACCCTTTTATTATTATTAGTTCACCAAGAATGATTCAAAAATTACATCAATTAGGATTTAAAACTTTTGAACCTTTTATATCGGAAAAGTATGATGATGTTATTAACCAAAAAGAAAGATTAGAATTAGTATTTAAAGAATTGGATAAATTTAGAAACAAACCCATTGAAGAATTACAAGACTGGTTTGAAAGTATAAAACCAACATTAAAACATAACCAAGAGGTTTTGTTAAAAATGGGTAAAGAAAAATCAAGTAAAGTAAAATTTTTGGAGAAACTATATGACTAAAATATTAATCACAGGAGCATCAGGTATGATTGGAAAGTATCTGGTTGATATGTGTTTAGACAAAGGATATTATGTAAGAGCAACAGATATTCGTTATGATGATAGATATGATATCTATGTAAAAAA
>NZWA01000007.1 GCA_002697505.1 Flavobacteriales bacterium
TATTTGCATAAGGCATTGAAGACTGCTAATCAGTTATCAATGATGGAAGATGCACTTGTTATTTACAGAATATCAAGGGCACCAGAAAGAAGAATCTTCTATATTGATGTTGGTAACTTACCAAAAGCAAAGGCAGAACAATACCTTGCAGATACCATGAACAAGTATAGAAATAAACTTGTTTATAATGCAGACACAGGCGAAATCAAAGATGATAGACGCCATATGTCTATGCTAGAAGACTTCTGGTTACCACGAAGAGAAGGTGGTCGAGGAACAGAGATTACAACTCTTCCAGGTGGTCAGAATCTTGCAGAGATAGAAGATATAGAATACTTCAAGAAGAAGTTATATCGTTCTCTCAATGTGCCTAGTTCAAGATTAGAAGCCGATAACGGTTTCAATATGGGTAGGGCATCTGAGATATCAAGAGATGAACTTAAATTTAATAAGTTCACAAAGAGATTGCAAACTAAGTTTGCTAGAATGTTTACTGATATTCTTAGAACACAAATGGTATTGAAAAACATTGTGTCAGGTGAAGAGTTCGATAGTTTTAAAGATTTTATATATTATGATTTTGCAACAGACAATCACTTCCAAGAATTAAAAGAGGGAGAGATTTTAAGAGAAAGATTAGATATTCTCTCACAGGCAGAATCTTATGTTGGTAAATATTTTTCTGATGCGTATATTCAGAAACATATACTTCGTTTCTCAGAAGATGATATTGAACGAATAAAAGGTGAAATAGATTCTGAGGGACATGAAAGTGAAGAAGAGGAGTTCTAATGTCAGAAATTAGTAAACAAATAGTAGACCAGATAGAATCTGGAAAGTTAAACGATGCGAAAGATAGTATCTTTCAAGGTATCAAACAAAAGGCTGCTGATGCTGTCGACATGAAAAGAGTCGAGATGTCAGTAGATTGGGCAAATGGCGAAAACTTGGAAACAGATATCAGCGACACTGAATGAGGCGAAGTTTAAACTTCCTCGTGACCAGAAAGAAGTTAAAAAAGAAACTCAGAAGGTCGCCGGTAAAACACTAGACATTAGGTTTGGTGAAGACAAGAGAGGAAAGATTCATGTCTATATTGATGGTGTTTCAATGGGAGACCCATATATGAACATGAAAGCCGCAGACAAAGAGATGAAGAATATAAAGAATGTAATCAGACAAATGGGTGAAGAAAACATCTCCAAAGAAGAAATATTAGGAGTAATAAATGAAATTAATATCTGAATTTAACGATTACGCAGTCGAACCTGTTATCGTGGAAGAAAACGAAAAGGGTGAGAAAGAATACTTCATCGAAGGTGTATTCATGCAGGCCGATATCAAGAACAGAAACGGCAGAATATATCCTAAACAAGTTATGAAAAACGAAGTCGAAAGATATAAAAAAGACTTCATTGAAAAAGCAAGAGCATTTGGAGAACTAGGACATCCAGATGGCCCAACAATCAATTTAGACAAAGTATCTCACATGATTACTAAGTTAGAAGAAGATGGTTCTAACTTCATGGGGAGAGCAAAGATTTTAACAACACCAAACGGACAGATAGTGAGAAACTTGATTAACGATGGTGCAAAACTTGGAGTATCATCTCGTGGTTTAGGTTCATTAGAACAACGAGGTGGCGCACAAGTAGTTAAAGACGATTTTCAGTTGGCAACTGCCGCTGATATCGTTGCAGACCCCTCCGCTCCAGAGGCATTCGTAGAAGGCATTATGGAAGGAGTAGAGTGGTATTATGATTCTGGTATTCTGAAAATGAAAGATGCAGAGCAGATGCGTGACGAAATGCGTAAAGCTAAATCATCTAAATTAGAAGAAACCAAATTAAATTTATGGAAAAAGTTCGTAGAGAACCTATAATATATAAATAAAAGAGTTAAGCTAAAACTCAAACAGGAGAAACAAATGGCAGATTTAGAAAAAAACCTAGAACAGGCAATTGAAGAGGCATTACAGCCTGATTCAAAAGCTGAAAAAGGTGACTCAAAACCTGTTAAGCAAGGTTCATCAGATGCCGCTAAAATTGAAAGTGGTAAAGGTGAAGTCGTCAAACCAGAAGAAAATCCTGTTGACAAAGCAGTTGCTTCAGTAAAAAGCGCAGAGAAAGGAACCAAAGAAGTTAGTGGTGACCCACAACAGAAAGGGGAAGCTGCTCCTGAGAAGCAACCTAAGTTGAAAAAAGTTTCAGAAGATGATGTTAAAGAAGAACAGAAACCTTCTAAAATGGATGTAATCAAGGCTGCAGTCAACAAAATGAAGGATATGAGTAAAGACGAATTACAGGCAATGTATAACAGCATGTCTAAGAAAGATGATGTCGAAGACTCAGAAGAGGTTGACGAATCCTTGACTAAAGCAGAAATCGCAAGAAACATCGTTGAAATGCTGAAAGGCATGGACGAAGAAAGTGTCCAAGACTTTACAAATTCTTTAAACGAAGAAGATGATAAAGAAGAAGACGAAGACGAAGACGAAAAAGAAGTCAAAGAAGAAGACGAGAAAGACAAAGACGAAGACGAAGATGACGAAGAAGAAGTCAAAGAGTCTAAAGTTGAGTCAGACTTGATTGAGATGGAAATAGAAGACGACCTAGAAGCTATCTCAGAAGCTCTTGAACTATCAGAAGAAAATGCTGATAAGGCAAGAACAATCTTCAAGGCAGCTGTTTCATCTAAAGTTTCAGAAATCAAAGAACAACTCGATAACGAGTATTCAAACAATTTAAAAACCTCAGTAGAAAAAGTCAAAGGCGACCTCGCAGAAGCCGTTGATAAGTATCTATCATATTGTGCAGAAGAGTGGACGAAAGAAAACGAACTTGCAATCGAGAGAGGTTTGAGGTCAGAAATGACAGACAACTTCATCGAAGGATTAAAAACATTGTTCGTAGAACATTATGTTGAAGTTCCAGAAGATAAGTATGATGTTATTGATGAACTCGCAAATCGTCTTGATGAGATGGAAGAAAAACTTGACAGCGAAGTCCATAAGAATATGGAAATTGTTGAAGAGAATGAATCCCTCAAAAGACAAAATGTTGTGAGAGAGGCATGTGTAGACTTGTCTGAATCACAAAAAGAGAAAATGATTTCATTATCAGAAGGTGTTGATTATAAAGATTCAGAAGATTTCGCTGAGAAAGTTTCTGAACTTAAAGAAGCATACTTCCCAAGTGATGAAGTCATCGCAGAAGAAACTGTAGTAGAAGAAGGAACTGGTGAATTCTCAACTGAGAGTGAGTCAGTAATTGACCCTACAATGAATCAGTATTCTAATGCAATTAGTAAACTTAAACCATTAGGTTAATATTTAAAGGAAAATAACGACATGTTTTTATCAGAAAACTTACAAGAAAAGTGGTCGCCAATTCTAGAACACTCTGATTTGCCAAGCATTGAAGACAACTACAAGAAAGCGGTTACAGCAGTTATCCTTGAAAACCAAGAAAAAGCTCTTGCTGAAGACAGAGCTACTCTTGAAGAGGCTGCACCTTTAAATGCTACTGGCACTGGAATTAGTAATTGGGACCCAATCCTAATCTCACTAGTTCGAAGAGCTATGCCAAATCTCGTTGCTTACGACATTTGCGGTGTTCAACCAATGACTGGTCCTACAGGACTTATCTTCGCTATGAAAGCAAGATATAACGACTACGAGTCAGCTAACAGACTTGCACAATCAGAAGCTATGGGTATCAACGAACCTAGAACAGGTTACTCTGCTGCCGCTGCTGCTAACACTGCTGGTGTTGACGCTGACCCTGAAGGTGACCCATTTGCTGGTTCAAGTGCGTATCAAAACGCAACTACAACTGGTATGAGCACAGCTACATCAGAGGCACTAGGTGATGCATCAAGTAATGCATTTGCTGAAATGTCATTCACTATTGAGAAATCAACTGTGACTGCTGTATCCAGAGCATTAAAAGCAGAATACACTCTAGAACTTGCACAAGACTTAAAAGCAATCCACGGTCTAGATGCAGAATCAGAACTCGCTAACATTTTATCAAGTGAAATCCTTGCTGAAATCAACAGAGAAGTAGTAAGAGAAGTAAACAACCAGGCAAAAACTGGTGCTTCAGGAACTGCATCTGCTGGTACTTTCAACTTGGATGTTGACGCAAATGGTAGATGGTCTGTAGAAAAGTTCAAAGGTTTATTATTCCAAATCGAAAGAGAATCAAATGTAATCGCAAAAGAAACTCGTAGAGGTAAAGGTAACTTTATTCTATGTTCTTCTGATGTGGCTTCTGCTCTTTCAATGGCTGGTGTATTAGATTACGCACCTGCTCTTTCAACAAACTTGAATGTTGATGACACAGGCAACACATTTGCTGGTGTTCTTAACGGAAGAGTTAAGGTCTACATTGACCCATATGCTGGTTCAGATTACATGACAGTTGGTTATAGAGGTTCTAACCCTTATGACGCTGGTATGTTCTACTGCCCATATGTTCCATTACAAATGGTGAGAGCAGTTGGCGAGAATACTTTCCAACCAAAAATCGGATTTAAAACAAGATATGGTATGGTTTCTAACCCATTTGTTGGGTCAACACCTGCTAACGGTCTTGCTTCCGATGGAACAAACCAATACTACAGAAAATTAGCAGTATCTAACATTCTGTAATCGATTAATTTCGAATTTAAAGGGGTCTTTTTTAAGACCCCTTTTTTTATGCACTAAATAATATTAGTATCTTGAATCTATATCTTTTAAGATGAATGTGATAAAGATGCGAGGGGAGGCAGGCCGGCCTGCCATTCCCGATATTACTAATTGCCGGAAGTCATATACACACAAACACACAGGAGGAAATATGGCAAATCAACCAAAATCTGGGTACGAGATTCGTGCCGACTTACTTAATCTAGCAGAAAGTCTTATTATCAATAATATTGAGAATGAGAGGCAGACCATATATTCATGGAATGACAATCATGCTGAGTCTAAAAAGGAAATTCCTTTGAGGACTTATACTGCTCAAGATGTTATTGAAACTGCAAAGCAGTTCAATGATTTTGTAATCGAGAAGTAAGTATAGATATTTGGGGAACTTCGGTTCCCCATTTAGATAAATAGTAGTATGGCAATTAAAACAGATATCAACAGGTCTATACTCAACAGAAATAACTTTAAACTATTGATAGATAAAGTTCCTACTGTAGAGTATTATGTCAGAACAGTAAACATACCAGGCATAACATTCGGTGAAACAGTTCAAGCTGCTGGTGTTGGTCTTGATGCATTTTTTCCAGGTGATAAGGCATCATTCGATACACTCGAAGTATCATTTATTGTAGACGAAGACTTGCAGAACTTCAAAGAGATATATGATTGGATAGATTCAATCGTTCCTTTAAGTGACCCAAAACTATATGGAACATATACTGATACTGCCACTACAAGAACTAATGTCATGGCATCTGTAGAAAATGATTTGAACCAATACTCAGACATAACACTAGTTTTAAATACAAACAAAAATATACCAAATAGATTCATAAGATTTCATGATGCATTTCCTATATCATTGGGGTCGATTGAATTAGAATCTGGTGCTGACGCTGAACCAGCAACAGTAAGTGTGTCATTTAGATTTACATATTACGAAATAGAAACCACCTCGTAATATCACGCTTTTTGTGATATAATATATACATTATGACTTTAGATGAAATTAAATTACAGTGGGAAGAGGATTGCAAAGTAGATGATATCGAACTAGATAAATCATCACTTGAAGTCCCTAAACTACACGCAAAGTATTCAGACCTACTCACTAGTAAAATCTTACTACTCAAAAAGTATAATCAAGACTATAACGAATTACTAAAGTATAAGTGGTTATGGTATACAGGCAAACTAGATGAAGACCAGATACAAGAGTTTGGTTGGCAAACAGACCCATTCGATGGTCTAAAAATTATGAAGAATGATTTCAATTACTTCTTCAATGCAGATAAAGATTTACAAACACTCAAAGCAAAAATAGATTACTTAGAAGTCACTGTTGATTTCTTAAAGAGATGTATGGACAATATAACATGGCGACATCAAACAATTAAGAATACAATAGAATGGCGTAAGTTTATGGCAGGACAATAATGATACTATCTCGATATTGTATTATATACGATAAGTTTTTTACAGAAAGAGAGTGCGACATGATTCAAGCAGTCGCAGACCAAATGCATTTAGAACCAGGTCTTATTGGAAACAATGATAGAGACCCCGATGCTGATTCTGATGTACCAGGTGGCACTAATGATAACTTTATCAGACAATCAGATGTTAAATGGATTGTTCATGAAGCGATGCCCCAAGAGATACATGAAAAAATTACAAAAGGTATAAATCAAGCAAACATAGATGGTAATTGGTTGCATCATTGGGACTTTATAGAGAATCATCAATATACAATATACAATCATAGACCAGATGCACCAGTCACAGGAGATTTCTATACATGGCATACTGATGCAGGTGACCCTAGTAGAGACCAATCTAGTGGTGGTGGAATAAGAAAGATAAGTTCAACAATTCAATTATCTAATCCTGATGAATACGAAGGTGGTCATTTTCAATGGATAGAACCTGTAGGTCTTTTTGATAAATTAAAGTCGACAGGTTCGATGCAAGTTGATGTAGACCCATATATTAAAACTGCACCATTCAGTGCAAAAGAAAGAGGAACATTCATAGTGTTTCCAAGTTTCGTTCATCATCAAGTCATGCCAGTCACACAAGGAACTAGAATATCCCTAGTTAGTTGGTATCATGGAAAACGATATGTCTAAGAAATTCAAAAAACAAGCAATGGTAAAACTATGTGTATGGACAGATGAAGACATCGGTCCTATGAACATGGATGAACAAATGAAGATAGTCGAAAAGGCAATCAAGGAGAGAAGATTCTATCTTGAATCTATCAACCCACCAAAAAATGGCTGAAACAGTTAGAGTAGAAAAATTAGATGAAGTCTTTATGAGAGTTCATTGTGATGATGGTCTTGCAAAAGACTTACATGATTTCTTTTCGTTTACAGTTCCTGGTGCCAAGTTCATGCCGTCTTATAAGAACAGATATTGGGATGGCAAAGTTAGATTATTCTCTATCAAAACAAATAAGATTTACATAGGTCTATTACCATATGTTGATGAGTTCTGTAGAGAAAGAGGTTTTAACTTTGAAGGCATACAAGATGTGATAGGAGAGAAACAAAGGGCAACAGAAGAGTTGCATCAGTTTGTAGAAGAACTAAACTTACCTTTCTCGCCAAGAGATTATCAAATGGAAGCATTTAGAACTGCTGTGCAATATGGCAGACAACTTTTACTTTCACCAACTGCAAGTGGTAAATCATTAATCATTTATTTACTTGCAAGATATTATAACAAGAAAACAATTATTATAGTGCCGACTACATCACTCGTAGAACAAATGGCAAAGGACTTTATAGATTATGGATATGATGAAGAGATTTGTAAAATTTATAGTGGTCAACCTGTGTTTGATTCAGCAATCACGATTACAACATGGCAAAGCTTTGCTAAGGCACCTAAAGAAGTAATGCAATCATTTGATGTTGTAGTAGGAGATGAAGCACATTTATTTAAGGCACAAACACTAAAAGGTATCTTAGAGAAGATGAAGACTACTGCAATTAGAATCGGCACAACAGGAACATTAGATGGTTCTGAATGTCATAGATTGCAGTTAGAAGGCATGTTTGGTCCTGTAAAGAAAGTCATATCGTCATACCAACTCATGGAAGAAGGAACGATTGCAAAAATTAATATACAATGTGTCATACTCCGTCATACTAAACAGAAGAAAATGACCTATCAAGAAGAGATGGACTATCTATGTTCTAGTGAAGAAAGAAATAAATTTATCACAAATCTAGTTTCATCGTTAAAAGGTAATACATTAGTATTGTTTCAGTATGTAGAAAAACATGGTGAAGTATTATATCCTATGTTAGATGGCAGAGTAAAAGATTTACATTATGTATTCGGTGGCACTGATACAGAAGACAGAGAGAAAGTCAGAGAACTTGTAGAGAAATCAAATGATAGTGTGATACTCGCATCATACGGAACATTTTCTACAGGTATCAATATTAAGAAGATAGATAATGTAGTGTTTGCAAGTCCTTCAAAGTCTAGAATTAGAAACTTACAGTCAATTGGTCGTGGTCTTCGTAAGGCAGATGGTAAAGATAGTATGAGATTATTTGATATCGCAGATGATTTACAATGTGATAATTTTACACTCCGTCACTTGAAAGAAAGAATAAATACCTATAACGAGGAAAACTTTCCTTACGAACTAAAACAATTTGACTTAAAATGACAACACCGAAAGATTTAGTACCAGAAAGATACGAAGTTATCAAACTAAAATCAGGCGCAGAGATTGTTGGTATGACTAGAGATTGTGGCGACCATTTAGAGATTACTCTTCCTATGATATGCCAACTATCACTAGTTCCAGGAACACCAAGAACTAATGCTGTCTTTTATCCTTATGCACCTTTAAGTGCTGATGAGATTATTAATATACCTAAGTTCGAAATCATACATAGAAATCTTATGAACGAGCAATTCGTTCCTTACTATGACGATGCATCTTCTAGATGGTTCGATATGATTGAGAACAAATCTATACCTCTTGCAACAGTTGAAGATAAGAAAGTATCTGAAATCATGCGTAGGTCAATTGATAGAATGATGTCAAGAATGACTGAAGCACCAGATGAACAATTCATAGA